>JABMRO010000423.1 GCA_013202635.1 Planctomycetota bacterium | reverse complement strand
TATGCCATGTATTATACATCGATTACTATTATTATAGGTTTTTCAATACTGGCAATGTCCAATTTCATTCCCAGTGTTTATTTCGGTCTGCTGACCGGATTGGCCATGTTGATTGCGCTGCTTGGGGCACTTACACTCCTGCCGCAAATGCTGATTCTTGTGAAACCTTTTGGTAAAGAGCTTGAGAGTCCGAACCGATTACTATAAGATGGCATCAAAATAATCAAAGACAATTGTTAATAAGGAAAAAATGAAACTACAATCCTGGGCTATTGTTATCTTGGTGGTTATGACTGCCGGCTGTGCGGTCTCCGAGAAGTCCCCATCTGGTAACACTTTCGCAGAGGTTTCAGCAAATGGACGACATGACCTTATTGACTCCACAGAAACATTTACCGATGATGAATTTGACTTGCTGGAAGAGGAGCTTGACGAGCAGATAGTTGAAATAGATGATCCGCTGGAGCCCTTTAATCGGTTAATGTTCGGTCTAAATGACACGCTTTACTTCTTGGTATTCAAGCCCGTTGCCCAGACGTATAAGGCGGTTGCTCCGGAACCGGCTCGAATCGGTGTGCGCAATTTCTTCCAGAATATAGGCACGCCCGTTCGTTATGTGAACTGCCTGTTGCAGGGAAAAGGCCAGTCCGCTGATATTGAGCTGCGCCGGTTTTTGGTAAATACAACAGTGGGTGTTCTGGGATTCGGCGACCCGGCCAGAGACCAATATGGACTTGAGCCGACCTGGGAGGACCTGGGCCAGACACTTGCGGTACATGGTATGGACAGCGGCTTCTATATCGTCTGGCCGTTTCTTGGGCCATCGACCGTACGGGATTCACTGGGTATGGTTGGCGATATGTTCCTAAATCCCGTCCGTTATGTTGAACCATGGGAGACCTCCTACATTATTTCAGCCACGAGGGTGATAAATGGAAGCTCATTTCATATAGAAGAATATGAGGAATTCAAGGCCGAATTTTTGGAACCTTACGTAGCAATGCGCGAAGCATATGTCCAATACCGGGACGAAAGCATAAAAAAATAACGCTCTTTTACGTTTCAATCGACAACTGCTTGCCCCATTGTTTAGAGTGTCGTTTACTCTAATGGGGTCATTCCGAGGCCCCCGCCTTGCTTTCGCCTGCCCCTGCGTCTCCTGACGGAATCAATCATCATTTAAAGACTCCCACCAGAGCCTGGGATAATCCTGACCTTCGAGAATCCACCAGATATCCTCGGTGCCATTTACACTCTCGTCCACAGTGTTGGCATTTGAACTCCAGCTCCATGGCCTGATATTAAGCTTCGTTGCTAAGACTTGTTGGAGCAACGCCGATGGAAACAAATGAAGAGTAAGGAACGGGAAAGAGGTATTTGAATATGGACGTGGAGAACGAAATAACCGCCTTAAACCAAAACCAAATTTACAGAAAAAATGTTACGTGATCTCAAAGACAAGGATTTGACTTGTTTTTCTTCCATTTGCAACGTATAATCGTATCGGTTTTCCGAAATTTCCAAAGCCATGAAAGGAGGGGCCAGAATGAAACGTCAATCAATTCTTGTGATCTTAATAGCAGCTTTGTTTGTAGTTATTCCTTGTGCTTCAGAGTCGGCTTTTGCTGTTTTGGTCCCTCTCCAAGAGCAAGACATTGTCAATCAAGTCAGCCAGACCACGTACAGCTATTACCTCGATGATGTGCTCTATACACATTCGGGCGATAACAGGCAGTGGGAACCCGAACACGACCTGGCCCAAAGCAACATATACGGAGAGTTTGAAAGCTTTGGGTTGGACACGAGCCTTCATCCCTTTGAGTACGAGGGCAGTACCTATTATAATGTTGTCGGGACCCATTACGGTACAGTTCGGCCTGATGATATTTACATCCTTGGGGCACACTTTGACTCAGTGAATGGTCCCGGCGCTGACGACGATGCCAGCGGCACTGCCGGAATGATGGAAGCCGCCCGTGTGTTAAGCCAATATGAGTTTGAAGCGACGTTGATTTTCATTGGCTTTGACCGAGAGGAACAAGGTCTCATCGGCAGCGGAGCTTACGCTCAGGACCACAAGGACGATGACATTCTTGGTATGATATCTATGGATATGATTAGCTACAACAATAGCGGCTCGGACATGGCGAGAATCTACGGTCGGGACAGTTCGGCACCGATGAAGGAATCGCTGGCGGATGCAATATCCCTCTATGGAAATGGACTTTCCTCCGTGGACTCCGGGGTAATTGGTCGGAGTGACCATGAGCCGTTCCAAGAGGAAGGTTTCCAGGCTTGCTTGCTAATCGAGTACGATGTGTGGGACAATCCCTATTACCACAGTTTGAATGATTCCGTAGATATGCCTAATTATATCGACTATGCTTTTGCCACCAATATGGTCCGCTCTACTGTGGGGTTTCTTGCAACTTCTGCAGTGCCGATACTCGTAACTCCTGTAGCGTCGATACCCGAGCCGGCGATGTTCTTACTGCTCGGCTTGGGAAGTCTGTTTTTGCTGCGGAGACGCAGGCCGTAAACTTCCTATTACCAACCAAAGACAATAGTCAATATTCAATATACAATAATCAATTGGAATCGCCTGCCATCCAGTTCTCGGCGAACGCCGTTGAGTCGTCTTCGATGAGTTCCCAAGTCAATCGGGGGTAATCCTGGCCTTCGAGAATCCACCAGATATCCTCGGTGCCGTTTTTGCTCTCGCCGATAAAGTCCCAGCCGGCATCAGTGAAAGTGCTCAGGGTCTGCATATCAGCCATGTTTTTACCGGAAATG
>JABMRO010000422.1 GCA_013202635.1 Planctomycetota bacterium | reverse complement strand
GTCCTTGCGTGCTTCACCCATAGGGTTCTCCCGTAAAGAATAGTCGAAAGTGACTTGAGTGGTCTCCATAGGCTCTATACTATGAAATCACAGTTAATTTGTCACGCTCTACTTGGGAAATCCGGGTTGATTAGAGTAGAAACATTGCATAAGATAAGTTGGTGGTTGAGTGCGCTTAGAAAGCCCTTCAACAGCATAAGATTAGAAATGCTTGCAGAAGTCAGTATCTTAGCTCTGGAAAAATCAATAATCACATCACAGTCGCATCCATCACTGGCGATTTCATTGACATTGTTAAGCTCGTTGTCCAAATGAGGTTTTTTGGGCAAAGTAACAAAGATGATATCTTCAGACAAATATCGAATACCCATTTTAGTTCCTCCTTTACTTGATTAGTTTTCACGAGTTCCAAATTTTGGATCGGGCAAGTCTCCACTCCTCCGCAAAAGCCGGCTTCCCATATAATATTTAGACCCATTACTTGAATCTACATTATCAAGTCAGCCAACCAATTTGATTCCGTGTGTTCAATAAGTGAGACTTGAAACAACCCCCATTACGACTTTATCTTCCCTGATAAGTTCATTTATTTTAACAAAATCCTCCCTGAATGTTAAGGGAAATATTACTTACATTCACAAATTTAGATGGTTTTTGGTTTGCTGTTTTATCCAGGCTGATTTTTCTCTAAAAGACTCTTCCTAATTGCATGACAACCGGCCGCTCTACCTATCTATATGCACAAGAAAGGGCGATCAAAATGTCTTTGTTCTTGCGATTGGCCCCGAGCCCGATAACTCTGTAAGAATTCTCAAATCATCAGCATCCTAATTGTTAAATCAGTGGATACGAAAATAAAACGGTACACTAAGTACTCTACGCTGTTTATAGGACTCTGTGTCTCAGGCCTAACTGCCTTGAAAAGCCGACATAATAGCAATTTCTAAGTAAAACGCTTTGCTTTTTAAGCCGATGATAAAGAAACGTAAAATAGGACTTCTGATTTGAGAGTCGGAACTTTTTGTAAGGATTGATAGGCTTGGAGTGGACACGTATGTTTAATTTTACCAAGACCGAAATCCTGGGATTGGATATAGGATCATCTGCAGTCAAGTTAGTCCGGTTGTGCAAAGATGATGCCGGGTACGCAGTTGCCGCAGCCGGCATTGCCGAGATTGCAGTAGGTGAAGAAGAAAATATTCATCTAAATACCGTCAAAGCAATTCGTGAATGTTTTGAATCTGTCCCGGGCATGACAAAAATGGCTGTTTGCGGACTCAGCGGTCCGGAAGTTGCGGTGCGGGACTTTGAGTTTCCTTCATTAACGACTTCAGAGTTAGATGGAGCTGTTCTGTTTGAGGCCTCGCAGGCTTGTCCGTTCAATGCGGCAGAAAGTGCAGTTGATTATCACTTGATACCTGATGCGGATACGGACGCTTCTGACGGGCGCGGCGATGATAAGACAAGAGGCATCCTGGTAGCGGCAACGAATGGGCTGATAACAGGCAAGAAACGTCTCACTGAAGAAGCCGCTCTTAAGTGTGTTCTGATGGATATTGAGGGATTGGCACTTTTGAACTGCTTCAATGGCCTGGCCAGCGGTTCTGAAAAATCCACGACCGCTATCCTGAATGTTGGCAGTTCCGGCACAACTGTGGCGATTATGGGCGGTAATGGCTGGCCTTTCATTCGCGATATGACCTTTGCCGGTGATGATATTATAAAGCAGATTGCGGCTGATAAAGGTATGTCAACGGAAAACGTCAAGAGGATTTTGTCCGGCGATTCAACGACAGCTCAGACGGACCTTCATGATAGTCTTGAAAGAAACTGCCAGAAACTGATAGACGATGTTTCCAATACGTTGCGCTATTATGCGGCCCAGGAGCAATCGACGCGAGTTGAGAAGATATTTGTTTGCGGCGGTTTTGCTCTTGCCAAAGGTTTCATAGAGTTGTTGAACAGCCAGCCTGGGGTCGAAGCGGTTTTGTGGAATCCGTTTGATAAAATCCGTTGCGATACAGCTCGGAAGTTCGAAGATATTTGCAAGACGAGAGGCCCGTCACTGGCAGTGGCAGCCGGTCTTGCTATGAGGTCTGTCTAATTGATTATTGGAAAAGACTAAAGGTTATACGAGCAGCGAGATAGGAAATTATGTTTACGATAGATTTGTTAAAGGGACAGGGCGTCCCAATGAAGAGCAGCCCCACAGGTATAGCTATTGCTGCAGTAACCATTGCAGTACCCATTGTCGTTGCAATAACAATGTTCGGCTTTTATCTGAATGACAAAACAGCTGCATCAATAGGGGAGCAGGAAATAGTCAGATACCAATCAGAGATTGACAATTTATCGGGTGCTGTGGAACTGCAGGAATCGTTAGAGAAAGAGAAAATCTTTTACGGTGATTGCCTGTCGGAAGTTAAATCTTCCATCGGCAGGTATATCCAGTGGTCGCCTGTGTTGGTGACGCTGGTAGAGAATCTGCCGAGTTCGATTATGTTTACCGCCCTTGAGGTAAAGCAGAATTCTGTGAGAAAAAAAGTTCCCAGACCGGAAAACCCCGAAGAAATGGTTGAGATGAATGTTCCTGTAAGAGTATTGCAGATGAGTGTTAGCGGTAATCCGCAAGACAACTGCGGCGAAGCAGTCATGGGTTTTCAGGACAGTCTTCGTTCTTCTGCTTTCCTTGGGCCTAAGCTTGAGAACATTGGATATTCACAGGAATCAGAGAAGCTTGAAGGTCAGGATGTGGCCTCCTATGAGATAAACTGTGCTTTTAAGGAGAGTCTGTAAAATGGTTTTTGTGAAAACGTATAAAAGATATTTTATAACGGTGGGAGTGATATGGGCAGCTTGCTTTGTGTTGTTTCTGTTTGTCTATTTACTTGTGTTAGGGCCCCAGAAGAACAACAAAAAGCACATCGAGAACAAGCTCGCTGAGAAAAAACAGGTGTACGAGCTTGCCCAAAGAGCAGCACGAAAAGAAACCAAAATCCAGTTTAATGAGCAACTCGAGCGTTTACAAAACAGACTTAAGGATTTCGTTATTGATTTCGAGGATTCAGCTAATTTGACGTTTGATATAAGTCAGATAGCCGACGAGAAGAAGGTTACTTCGTTCAGCATCAAAAGTAAAGGCAACCGTGGGCTCTCAGCGATACCTGGTTGTAACAACATTTTCGAGAACCACATTGTTATCAGCTTTATTGGGAATTTTAATCAGTTTGCCACATTTCTGAATGCCCTGGAGAGACACAGGCCTGTCCTCTTTGTGGACAAGTTTGCAATAACTCACTCGGGGCAGGACGAATCAACCTATCGAGTGACCCTGAATGTGGCGTCTTTTGTAAGAAAACAGCGGGACGTTAAAACCGCCGATAAAGGTCCGGAGCAAGTTTACGGGACGGAAATATGAGAACAATAGCAATAACAAATCAAAAAGGTGGTTGCGGCAAAACAACTACGTCGGTGAACCTTGCGGTTGCTCTTACTGAGAAGGGCGAGAGGACGCTGATAGTCGACCTCGACCCACAAGGTCACAGCACGATAGGATTCGGCTTTGACCCCGATGAGATTAGCAAGACCATTTATGATGCTCTTACGAAGTCTCAAATTTCAATCTCGGAAATTATAATGAGCACGAAATTCGAGCGGCTTGATCTGGCACCAAGCAATGTTCTGCTTTCAGGCGCCGATGTTGAACTGGCCAGCATGGTCGGCAGGGAATTCGTCCTGAAGAAGCAGCTCAAAGAGGTAACGGACAAATATGACATGTGCGTTATCGACTGCCCGCCGTCGCTTGGCCTGTTGACTCTCAACGCACTCGTTGCCAGCACTGATGTTCTTGTGCCTGTTCAAGCGCATTATTATGCGATGGAGGGTCTAAAACAATTATTAGAGACAGCGAACAATATCAAAGAGCATTTGCATCCATGCGATGTAAAAATTTTAGGCTTACTGTTGACTTTTGTGGAAAAAAAGACCCTGCTCAGCAGGCAGACCCAAAAACAAATGCGGGAATATTTCGGCGATTTGGTTTTTGATACGGTCATTCACAAATGCGTAAGGTTGGCTGAGGCCCCCAGTAAAGGTGAGTCGATTTTCACCTATGCTCCAGAAAGCCGGTCGGCGGCTGAATACATGGCTTTAGCTGAAGAGATAATCAATAGCAAGGCTTCGGCTGAGCAGGTAAACAAAAGCCAGGCTTTGGTAGGGAGATAATCAATGTCAAAGAACAAAAAGAATAAGGCAGGACTGCATAAGGAAATTTCCTCGATTTTCAAGGGAATAGTGATTCCGCAAAATGATGATGGCCAGAAGTCTTCCAGCGTGCCTGAGCCGGAGCACACTGACAACACCGAGCCAAAACAACAGGCTCCGGGACCGCAGAAGTCCGAGGACTCAAAGCCCTGTAAAGTTACACAATCATTACCCAAAGCTGAGACATCTCAAGAATCCAAAGCAGAACCGGCTCACACTCCCAAGTTTATGACAGCTCAGGAGTCCAAGGTTGTGCCAATCCAGCAATCCGAAGTTGAGAAGGTTCAGGAGCCTAAGGTTGAGGAGGTTCAAGAATCCAAAGCAGAGCCGGCTCAACGTCCCAAAGTTGTGCCAATTAAGGGACCCAAAGCAGAGGCGGCTCAAAGACCTAAAGCTGATATTGACGATAGTGCAAAAAAAGGCTCCAAAGAAATTACTGCTGTAAAAATCGGCATACAAGCCTCCTGGAAACAAATAACAAATAAGCTGTTTGCATCAAAAGAGGGTGTCACTTCCACAAAACAAAAGGTAACGGTGTTAACGATGCCGGCCCTCTTTATCGTCTTATTAATTATTATGTTCAAAGGAGGCGTCTTTGGCACGAGTGTAAGTAAGACAGAGGCGGGCGAGGAGAATAACGCCTCCGGCGTTGCCGCTGCGAGTTCGAATGATAAAATCGAATGGGAGCTTCCGGTGCCATATTCGACAAAGCTTCGCGACCCAATGAGCTTGGCCCCGGTAGCAATTACTCAGACAGGAACCCAAACCGAACCGGTAGTACAACTAATCGTAAAAGGCATTCTCTATAGCGAAGACAAACCATCGATAGTTATTGGCAACCGCATATTGCATGAGGGTGATCAAATACAGAATGCGAGCGTTATAAAAATCAATAGAGGTAGTGTCGAATTCGAAATGAATGGGAATAAATGGGCCCAAAAGGTTCAACGGTAAAAAACAATCCCGGTATGTCGGGAAAGAATAATCGCTTAAACAGCCAATTTAAGAAAGGATCTGCTATGATAAGCATTATAAAAAAATACAGGGCATTAAGATTATTGACGGTTATTGCAGTTGTTTGTCTTGGCGGCACTATCGCAATGGCCCAGGCCGATAATGAGGATGCAGACTTCGGCGAGCCCAATCAAGTCGAGGAAAAAACGCATTTGACAGACCTTGGGCGGCGGATGCAAAAAAATATATCTATCGATGTTAGTGAACAGTCCATCGATTTGGTGATAAGACAATTGGTTGAGCAGGTTGACCTGAACTATATCAAAAGCCCCAATGTTATTGGCACTGTAACCGTTACGTTTAAAGATGTGCCGCTTGAAGAGGCACTGACCAATATTCTTGTGGTGCACGGCTGCACCTACGAGCTGACTGATAATGTAATAAGGATAGTAACCTCTGAGGAAATGGTGGCAAAAGCCGAACCGATTCTGACTGAAAGTTTTGAAATTGTCTATGCAGATGCTGAAAAAGTCGTGACCGCTCTGGAAAAATTCAAGTCACCCCAGGGTTCGGTATCCTTCATAAAGGGGACCAGTCATATAATTGTTACCGACACCGAGAGCAAAATCAGGAAGATAAAGGAACTTCTCGAAAAAATCGACCGTATCACGCCGCAGGTGCTGGTGGAGGCACGAATCTACGATATAACCAGCAGGGACAAGCTCGACCTCGGGATAGATTGGTACGCAGGCAGGAGAACCGGCTTGAATGCTAATAACTATCCATCAGATGCCGACATTACGGTCAGCAAAGGAGGCGTTGATACATTCCTTGACAGTAGAACCGACCCATCTATTATGGGCGGCTTTGCCGGTAGTGGGGCGGGCAAGACAGCCGCTGCTACCTTGGGTTATCTGAACCTGGGTTTGCTTACTAAAAGCATTGACATTGACGCACAATTGAGGGCTGAGCAGGAAATTACCGATGCCAAGCTTCTTGCCAATCCGAGAATATTGGTGAT
>JABMRO010000421.1 GCA_013202635.1 Planctomycetota bacterium | reverse complement strand
GTGCGAAGGTTTGTCCGGCTAAAGTACTAATCGGCACAGAAATCGATAACGTGTGGCTGCCGGTCGGCAGGAAACTGTCATATATCTTTTCAGATGCGTCCCAGGTCATATCGCCGTTAAAGTCAATCCATCCCTGGACAACGCCACCGCCACCGTTGACCTCAACCGTTAAATTCACCGACTGGCCCGGAATCAGCGTGGGAATAGTAATCCCGTCTTCATCATCGTTGACAGCATTGTCGTCACCGAGGGCATTGGTTTCCGGCTGGCCGTCAGGCTCACTTTCGGGCCGATCGTTTTCGTCGCCCAACCAGGGGCCGGCAATCGCGTGGTTGGCGCCGTCGGTAACAGCAAGCGTCGGATAACCTGCCGCGACTGTTCCTGTAGGGGCATCGCCCCAGTCGTATTTGAGCGGTTCGCCTTCTTTTCTTGGGTGAATGTAGTAGTCCTCCGTTTCTCCATAGTCGTAACCGCTGACTGGTCCGGCTCCGCCGGCCATAAAAGCGCCGCTCGTAACATCCTGTCCCCACACCAGCTCTCCTATCGTGATTCGCATCCACATCGGATCCAGCTTTGCGTCCGTAGGTGGATGCCAGCACATAAACTGCGGTGTGGTTATAGTAAACATACCCGGTCCCGTGAACAGAAGTTGCTGGTTCTGAACCGCCCATTCCGGTACCGTGGTGCCGTCAGGACATACCTCGACATCATCCCAGTCACCGTCACGATTCCAGTCGAACCACACATTGACAATAGCCATACTAATATCGGGATCCAAAACGGTCACTGTGTAGTCGAACGTGGCCTGTAGACAATCGGGCAGGACCAGTGTCAGCCGGACACCATCATCCCCTCCGTCTAAGTTGGATAAATCGTCGGGAGGAACGAGATTGTTTTTGATGTCCTCGTCATATCCGATGTCTGCTTCTCTTTCGTTAGTAACAGTCTGCCCCAGATAAAACCTGGCATGAGGCAGCCAGTGAATCGGGCCGAATGGTGGTGAGCCGATTTCGTAAACCGTCGGGTAGTTCCCTATTACTCCGCTCGGATACGCGAGCATGGATTTACCGGGGGAACTGTTGGAGCTGTCCGGCGCATCGCCAAGGTCATGCCGTCCTTGGTCTTTTTCACCACCGGTAATTACGAATGCCAGATCAAGTGATTCCCCCACGTATTCATGATCTTTAGGGTACTTCATCGGGAACGAAACAAGTTTTTCAGCAAAGAAGAAAACGGCTGCATCATTCCATCTGAGTTTATGAGTGGTTGTTTTCCATCCGAATTTATAAATTGCATCGTCAGGCCCGAGTTCCTTAACGCTAAGCCAGTAGATGGTCCCTTCTTCTTGTATGAAGGCACCTTCTTTGATGCGGATGTTGTACTGGTAGGCTTGCATGTGATTGTCAGGTAAATAAAGCTCTTTCGCCGGGTCGTACCAGCCCTCCGGACTGTCATCAAGCTTGCAAATTGAATACTCGCCGGGGCTGAATGTTCTGCTCCAGAGCAAATCTCCCGGCATGCTCCAACCGCTCTCTGTTGCCGGGATATCTGAATAAATGGCGATTTCAAATATCAGACTGTCCGGCCCGTTCGGGGGCAGTACATCGTCGCGGAACGAACCCCAGAAATGAATATCATCGACCGAGCCGGTAGCCGTACACCTGAAATCATCGGCAAAAAAGAGCGTGGACATATCTACATCCATACCCGAAGTACCGAGATCGGGCAATTGCGGCCAGTGCATCTTATGGGCATCATCACGATTCCAGTCGCATTCGTCCTCGCATATGCGTTCTAACCTCATTGCGCCTATGAAGAAGCCGGTCGCATTGCCGGCAGCATCAAATATCTGAATCTCGTCCTGGTTCTCAAAGAAATCGCAGGGTGCCGCTGGTTTGTGTGTAATCACGCCCCTCAGTCGCTTCGGGTCGAGTGTTGTGAAAGATTGCCCGGCGTCGGGCAGTTCGATCTCGAAAAACACGTCGAAGAAGCTGTCGGCAATACCGCTTGACGTGAATGGCGGTAAGTCCAGTACACCCGGAGTGTTATTAACCTGCTCCCTTATCTGGCCCAACGATGGCACGTTGGGGTTGACACGAAGGCGCACCTCACCCAACGACGGACTCGTTCCCCTCAGGTCCATTGACACTATCTCCGTCGAGACTTCATCCTGCCCGTCTTTGTCGTCATCAGTTGCGTCGCCCTCACTTGGGCCTTCAAAATGGACGTGCAGTATCAGTGGACCGCTCAACTGTACTAACTCCACGCCTAACGGTGTGATCAGTTCAACCTCGACAGATGGAGCAAATTCGTCGATTTCCATCGCATTTCCGTCTTGTGCGGCGGCAAACCGTCCTCCTCCAAAGGCCATTATAAATGCAGTGATGAATAATAATGAAAGTATTGAATGTGTGTTCAGCTTTTTCATAAGTCTTTCCTCCTTTAACAAAAGCTCACAGAAATTCCACCAGAAAGTCGAGTTCTGCCAATCGATAAACACAGGGACTCCTCAATTTGTTCCTCCTCAGGTGCCACACTAAGTCTTAACTTAGATAACATATCAAATTTGTTAAGAAAATTCAAGAATTTTTATTAATTTTCCATATTTTTTCTTGGAAATCAGCTTTGAGAAAAGGGTAGGGTTCGGATGTTATTTTGGCGTGAAGTTTCTGCTTGATTGTCAGCTTATGCATAGCTTACAATCTGCGTACAATCGGTTTTTGACGGCATATAATAGATATAAGGATTAAATGGCTTTTGCCGGGATATAACTCATAAGACGGATATGGGCAAGCTAAGCAGGCCGTTCGCTACAACAGGTGGAATGGTTTCTGAGAAGTTAACAAGGCCGGATGGACAAAGCAACCCATTATGAAACTGAATTTATGGCCAATGGAATCTGTGTGAAATAAAATTAAATATGGATGCAGTTTTGCTTAATAGTTTACAGAAGTCCTTCGGTGAAATCCGCGCCGTGAACAACCTCAGCGTTACGGTTCCCTCTGGCAGTGTCTATGGATTTCTCGGGCCTAACGGTGCCGGCAAGACCACCACGCTGCGTATGATTATGAACATCATCCGCCCGGATAGCGGCCAGATCAGGATATTCGGGGGCTCCTCGGTCGAGCAGGCAAAAGCCCGTATCGGCTATATGCCTGAGGAACGTGGTCTATACCGAAAGATGACAGTTGCCAAGGTACTTGCTTTCTTCGGCGCAATCAAGGGCCTTACCGGTAATGAGCTGTCAGGCCGCGTCTCACACTGGCTTCGGCGTGTAGAGCTGACGGATTGGGCAACTAAAAAGGTAGAGGAACTTTCAAGAGGAATGCATCAAAAGCTACAGTTTGCCGTCACCGCAATCAACGAGCCGGAATTGCTGATACTTGACGAGCCTTTTGCGGGGCTCGACCCGCTGAACACGGATTTGATAAAAGCCATTATGCTTGAAATGCGGGATGAAGGCAGAACCATCATCTTCTCCACTCATGTGATGCACGAGGCCGAAAAGCT
The DNA here is from genome assembly GCA_013202635.1 of Planctomycetota bacterium. GTDB lineage: Bacteria > Planctomycetota > Phycisphaerae > Sedimentisphaerales > Anaerobacaceae > NIOZ-UU13. The sequence goes on along the minus strand of JABMRO010000421.1, from coordinate 1,714 downwards.
CTGCGATTCGATCCTTTTGATAAACAAGGGCCGGGCTATACTGGATGACAATCTGTCGCATATCAAGTCGCAACGTTCATCCAGCGTAGTAAGTACTGAGCTTGAGGGCGATACGGATTTTATCGAGAAGCTCCCTATAGTAAACGCGGTGGAATCTGATGGCCATAACTTTGAGATTACTTTGACGGACAATGCAGATACTCAGCAGTTGCTGCGAGTTCTGGTAGAGCGGCTGCACGTGCATAGGTTCGAAGTGAAGGTGCCTTCCCTGCATGAAATCTTTGTTGATTTGGTTGGAACAAGCAATGCGGAAGATTCTTAAGATTGCCCAACGCGAATATATAGAAACCGTCAAGACTAAGGCATTCCTCCTCGGTATTGTGATGCTCCCCCTTATTATCGGGGCGATTATTTTTTTCACAAGCCGAATGTCTCGCGACAAAACCGGGCCGCAGCCACCGGTAAAGGTCGCAGTCAATGATTTGTCTAATGAGTTGGCCGATGAGATAAAAGCTTCATTTGAAAAGCACAATCAGGAAAACCCAAATCGCCAAATTCAGCTTCAAAAGCTCGAAATACAGCAGAACCCGGACGAGCTTGAAGAGCAGGCAAGAAACAATCTGCGACAGGGCGAGGTGGATGTTTATGTTGTCCTGGACAGGGACGTTTTGGATGGTTCCGGCAAAATACATCTCTATACCTATAAACAGAAAGCAAGCAACATAGATATATTATCAACCATCGAATATATCTTTTACAAGACGGTTGTCAATCAGCGGTACAAAATGCAGAACCTCTCTCAGGAGCTTCTGGAAAAACTCAGAAATGTCCCGATTGAGCGTGTGGAAATCGGCTCCGCTGAAGGTCAGGACCGCGTTCAGAGTAAGACTGACAGCGTTTTGAAGATGATGGTTCCCTTCTTTTTTATGTATTTGATGTTTTTGGGAATCATCAGTTCAGGTCAGCAGATGGTTAGCAGTGTTATTGAAGAAAAGAATTCACGTGTTATTGAGGTTTTGCTTTCGGCCCTTAGTCCATTTGAGTTAATGGCGGGTAAGATTTTAGGACTGGCCGGCACAGGTTTGACACTTGTAGGTCTGTGGGCCGGCGCGGCATTTCTGACTGCGCGCTCGCAAAATCTCAACATTGAGGTCACCGCCGAAATCGTAGTGTATTTTGCTATCTATTATATCCTTGGCTTTCTTTTAGTCAGCTCAATCCTGGCAGCGGCAGGTTCAGTCTGCAACACAATCAAGGAAACCCAAAGTCTGATGATGCCGATGACTATGGTTTTTATAATTCCTTTATTGTCCTGGTTCAAAGTTGTCCAGGATCCAAATGGCTTAATGTCACGGATATTCTCGTTCATTCCGCCTTTAACACCTTTGGTAATGGTGCTTCGGCTTTCTTCCGGTTCTGACATTTGGATAGTTGAGATAATCGCATCCATAATCCTTTTGGCCGTAACCGTCCTTATAGCGATATGGTCCGCCGCCAAAATTTTCCGAACGGGTATTCTTATGTACGGTAAACGGCTGAGCGTGCGGGAAGTCTGTAAATGTTTATTGCAAAATTAGACCGGTCTTTAGTATGAATCCGGCTGATTAAGGAGACCTGACGAAATGAGTGGCCTGTTTTACAGTTTAGGCAGAAAAGTCGGGCCGAAAGTTCGCAAGGTCAGGTGGTTCTGGCAGTCAATAGCAGGTACGGAAGC
>JABMRO010000420.1 GCA_013202635.1 Planctomycetota bacterium | reverse complement strand
TTGGCGAGCACACCAAAAAGCACCCCTGCCAACAATCCTATCAAAACCTTAGTGTATAATTGAAGTTTGGGTAATTTCATTGGTAATAACTGTCATACAGGTTTCAAGTTTAAGAAGATAATAATAAAGAAAAAACCACAAGTCAAAGGAGAACACTCTTAATTAGAGGTTCTGTTTGTTAGATAGACGCCGGAGATGACCAATGCCGTCCCGACTACGAGTGAGAGAGTGATCGGCTCCCGGAGGATAATGAAAGCACAAAGAATAGCAAAGACAGGGACAAAATTTATAAACAAACCGGCTTTCGTCGGGCCAAGACGCTGCACGCCCTGATAATACCAGACAAATCCGATGACAGTTGCAAAAATACCCAGATAACAAATACATGACCACTCAAGCATTGATTGATTCCTGATATTTTGGAATAATCCTTCAAAGCAGGCGGGAACAGACAAAGCGACAGCCCCGACTATGGCCGAGTATGACACCGAAGCAAGTGGAGAAAGGCTTCTCATAACAGCTTTGCCTATCAACGAATAAGCGACCCAGGTCAGGACGCAGCAAAAAATGTAAAGTTCCCCCCTACCCAGACCTGTCTCGAATATCCGGTTTATATTTCCTTTTGAGATTACCACTATTGCTCCGCATATGGAAATGATAATTCCAAGGCCCTTGATAAGATTGATTTTCTCTTTTAAGAAAATAGCCGAGAAGATTGTTATGATACCGGGCACGTTGCAATTATAAGTGAAGCCCGGGACGCCTCAATAATTTTGAGTCCTTTGAAGAACATAACGTTGTAGGTGAATATGCCCGTCATCCCCAACAGAATAACAGGTATGATTTGAAACTTCTTCAGCGCAGGCAGCTTACCTTCAATTTTCCAGGTCAGCAATATGAGCAATACCGAGGCAATTGCAAATCTTTGGAATGCTATTGAGAAAGGCCCCACATTTTGGGAAACAACCTTACCCGCAACAAAAGCACCTCCCCAGAACAGTGTTGTAAATAATAGCTTTACATAAATCTTCATAGGAAGAACGACATTTCATTTCCGGCGGCTGTCCATTTAGGGCGCTTTCACCATATAAATAATTGAGGAATATAAAAAAATTGTAGAGGCGGTTTCGAGTTAATCAATCACTTTCGGCAAGTTATATCAGCTTCTCCACGGACGAGTTCTCCTGACATTGGCCATTACCGTTTTCGCAATGAGAGCATCCTCGGCTATCTCAAAATCGAACATTCCCGCAAGGACATGGTCGGCACCGTTTTCGAAGGCGTATTGGAAAGCATTTTTGGGCGGTATGGCGCCGGCAGCCATGACCTTGAAAGCAATCCAGGGTTTCTCAACGGTCTTCATAAAATCAACCATCTTCTGAGGATTGTTGCACCAGTAACCCGGCACCTCAGCAATTACTTTCGTCAGTTCATTCGGCTTCGGTGCAGTGGGATAGTTGTGATGGTGGAATGTCTTGATATAAAAGTCCGTGTCTATTTGATTCTTCTCGCATTCCATTATTACCCTCAGATCGTGCGCCCCGACACCTGAAGGCACTCCCTGGTCTTTGGCGATTTCCACAGCCTTTGCAATCATATCAATTTTGCCCTGAGCTACAAGGCTGTCCCCATGGACACCCCAGAGATAGATAGCATCGGTTCCCTCATTGGCAAGCATGCGAACCTGTTCTCTATAGGCTTCCAATTGCCCCTCGATGGGAGCTGTAGGACATATAATCCATTTCATTTTCCCGCCCTGCTGATGGCGGTATTTCTTCAGCGTGCTCATGATTCCGGGCGCTGTATGTATTACGAGCGTATCGATGCCGTGAGCTTCGGCGACCGCCATAGTTTCATGTATTTTCTCCTCCGTGTTATAATGCGCCGTCAGATTATAGACGTATCTCAGATCGCGGCTGTGGGTAAAGTGCGTAAGCAGATTGCCGCCTAATAACAACCGGCTTACACTAAGCTCGCCGATTCTTCCCTTCGGTAAACCGGCCTTGGGTGTCAGCCGATTCCGGGCGGAGGTAGGCTGTTTTGACTTGTTCTGTGCAAGTATCTTTCCTGAGCCTATTTGCAGTGATAGTGCGCTTCCGGCGGAAGTTAAGAGTGACTTCTTAATAAATCTTCGACGATTAAGCCATGATTTCATGGTCGTCCTCCATTAATCTAATTATTCTAAAAACACTACAATCATTATACCCTTTCGAGCATTTTTTTCAAACCTAAGATTAATTTGGAAAGCTCAACTTATCCAAAGGGTCGGTTCTGCGCCTGATTTCCTCTTTATCGTTATAACCATCTCCGTCATCGTCAAGGTCACTATTATCACCCACGCCATCGCCATCAGTGTCCCGCCATTCTTTCGGGTCCAATGGAAAAACATCCCAGGGAACCGATTTAGCCCTGTCCACTCCATCGCCGTCCATATCTAATTCATCATGATCGGGGACACCGTTTTTATTCCAATCATCGGCAATACCATCGCCATCATCGTCGGCATCAAGATTATCGCCAATCCAATCTCCATCTTTGTCCTGCCACTCCTGTGGTTCCAAAGGAAAGGCATCTTCCTTATCAGGCACATCGTCTCCATCATCGTCCGCATCGAGATTGTTAGGCCTGCCGTCCTTGTCAATATCCGGAGGCCCGGCCTGAGTAATAAGAAATGCAATATCCACAGTAAATTCCGGTACTTCAAGGCTGCTGGTTCCTGTAGATACATCAACCGTTTTGAGAATCGCCGCGTTCTCAGGACAGTACCAGTATCCTTTTGCAGCGGCCGGAATATCAAGAGTAATTCTGAGACCTTTGAGCGGTTTAGTGTGGTCGCTAAAGTGATGCAGATAAACACCCGCATTCTTTTTTGAAGCCAGGCCATAAGCACGAACGGCATCCGGCTGCGAGACCTTAACTGGAACCATACGAACATCTTTATCGAGGTAATATGCAAAATCCTGCATTGCCCTTACATATTCCCTCTCCTTTGGACCAAGCCAGATATTCATGAAGTGACCGTCTCTGGCGTAACTTGTGTTCCAGAAAATAAATACAATCTCATTGAACAAGGCTGTCCAGTTTCGAATGCGCATCCGCAGCGCCGAACGGTCATCCCATACACCGCCAACTCCCGGCGGTTGAGGTTTGCGCCTATCAATATGATTGCCCTGCTCACCGACTACGACAGGCATATTGTATTTCTTCCAGTTTCTCGCCCTTGAAGCAGTAATCGCGTCCGATTCAAGCTCGTTCTCTCTTTGATACCAGTGCGGAGCATTGATTTCGATTCCGTCAAGCTCCGGCCTTTCCCAGCTTGTAGTAACCGGATGATGATACGGATCAATCGATTTGATATAAGGGACCATGATTTCATACCAGTGGTCGTCGGCCTTTTGCTCGTTAAGGAATTCCCAGAAATCCACATAAGCCCCCCACCTGTCAACACTGTACTTTATGAACTTCCTTACTTTCGATAAGCCTGTTTTGTTATACGGATCATCATTAAAAACCTTTTTATAACCGAAAATCCCATAAAAAATACCAAAGCCATACTTGCGGGCACTGCAGAGTAATTCATCCGTCATAATGCCTTCCTGGACAAGATAATTGTCCAGATCCTCATAAATCTGGTAAGAGCAATTCTGTTGCGAGAAGCGATACAAGTTGAAACCGCATTGTGAAAAACGTCGGAAATACACATCTGCATTCTGCGGGTTCTCGGATGGGCCGCGTACAAAAAGAGGCCCGGGCGGAAGAGGCGGCAGCTCTTTTCTGTCGGTCCGAAAAGGCCCTTCCATTGAACATTGGTCCAAAACAGACCCACTGCCCGAATTGTCACCCCAGCAGTCCTGAAGCCCAATGGGGAAATATGAACTACCATCATCAAAGACTAAGCGAAAAGGATTTGTCGGATGCCGCCTGATAAATCCCGGATTAGGTTTTCGCCCTTTCACACAGGTGAATACGCCACTTCCTGACACCTTTCGGCCATTAACATCTTTAAATGTAAAATTGTATTTCCACTTACCGAGTTCCGAGGGAGCAAATCGAGCCTTCCACATATCCTGCTTGTCAAAGTCATAACTTATCTGCTGCCGCTCTCCCTTCTCGGTCTTTATTTTTCGTTTATTGATTAATGGCTCCGAGGAAGAGCCGTAGTGGAATCCACCAACTCGCACCTGCTTTTTTGATGGAGAAGTAAAAATAACATCGATGGTAACATCGAAGAAGGGACTAACATATTCATTCTCGTGCTTGAAGGAAATCTCAAACACTTCGTACTGCGGTAGTGCCTTCGTATTCTGTCTGTATTCTACATCGAGATTAGGGCCCTGCGCCTTCCATGCCCGGTCCGACTTTACGGATTGGCAGGAAGCTGAAAGCATAGTCAAGAGAACCATACAATTTATCACAATAACTCTATTTACCATTGCTTTGTCTCCTATTGCCTGAAAACAGGCTTTGCCTTGCTGTCCAGAAGAAGTGTTTTTGAAGGTGCTTTCCAAACCCAACACAAAGGTTTTTCCGTACGAATCCAATCCTTTTCTTGTAACTGCATTTCGGTGGAATAAAGGCGCTGCCAGGTATCAGCATGACGATATTCAAAAAGGGCTGTTACGCACGAATTCTCTTTCGTTTGATTATTCGATGGCAAAGCATAGAAAAGCGGCCTGGCAGGCGGGCCGGAGCGTTTTACATTTAAAGAAATTGTCCGGCCGCTCTTGACGGAGATTATATCAGCATAGACAGGAATCAGACCATCATTAGCTTTCGCCGGTTCGATTGCATAAAACGGTACCGATTCGACAGAGTCCCATTCGCCGGCCTTTTCCACACCATCACGCAGCAAATAGCTCTTTCGATCTTCCCTGTCCCGTATCTGATAGACCGCAACCGGCAGAGCAAGACGGGAATCGTCAAGATTCAATCGATACATGATTTGGTTGTAGTCATAACGCGGTGTTGCATTCTCGGCAGAACCGGAAAACGTGTGTGTATAAGTACCCTCGAAAAAGAGTACCCGGCCGTCGTCTTTGTCGAAATACTGATGTTGCTTTGGATTGTAGAAGGAGTATTTATTATGCGTTACAATCTTTCTGGCATAAGCCCAGGGCCCGACAGGGCTGTCGGCTTCGGCATACCAGACCTCGCCAAGATAAGATGATTCACCGAATTGTTGCACTGTTATCATAATCCATCTGTTCCGGTAGTTATTGAAATAAACACTGCCGCCATGAGGAGATATTCTTTTGCCGGACTCAATGTCGTACAGATGCACGTCTTTCTTTTCTTCTTCCAGTGCCTTGATGACCGAAACCTTTGTGAAAATCTCGCCATCAATAAGCTCTCCGGCACGAAGCCATCGACATGGATTTTCATTCTTAGCTAAGTCCAACCTCCGTGTATCCCCGTCATTAGATATTTTTGGCCCAAGAGATGTCAAAACTTCGTAACGATTCGGATCGACGATATCATCCCACTTGGCCCTGACACGCATACGAACCGCCAGAGGAAATTGTGTTGCAAAATAGTAGTATTCTTTGCTGTCAACACTTACACGAACAGCATGCCCGGAATTGGAAAACGGCAAAAATTCAACGCCGGAACGTACAAGCGGCTCGAACGACTGTGTTGCATCGTTGAAAACTACCAGCCCTCGCTCATAAGCTTCCCCAAGACTTTTCATACGGGCAAATTTGGCGACCATCCGCTGACGGCCTTCGTCATCTTCAACGGTAAACAATCCATCGAGCCAGATCATGCCGGGTTCTTTAAAAGGACAAATCGGCCGGCTAAACCCGTTCTTTGCAACATAATATTCAAGGTTAACACCTATAGCGGGGTCAAGCCCTCCATGCTCCGGAATATTTGAGACCGCCCCCGCCGTGCCAAAGTGGCCCAGTGGATAGGAGGGTCGATTTGTATCGCCCCACAACCAGAACAATCTATCCCGATAGATACAAGTATATACCGAGTCCTGCCCCGTTACCTGTCCATTGAGAACCGGATTTTGTAAGGGAACCGGATGCCCTGTAAGAACACTGTCACGATATATCCCATGACCTGTGACTCGATAAAGCCGCTCGGCAATATTAATACGATTGATTTTGATTACCGTGCTGCCTCCGCGTATTGTTTTTAGTCTTGTTCCATGAAAACCAAAGCCATCTTTTGGAAATTCGTAACCATGACTTTCAACGAAGAAAAAGACCTCTCTGTCCATCAAACCCGGTTCATCAAATGCCACAATTCCATTGCTGTCCGTAAAGTAACGGATGTTATTGGTAGTCCGTAATTCGACTAAAGGCACACCCCGGCCGGTTTGTCCGTCCACTACCTGAATCTTGAAATAATTGCACGATGAACCTTCGGATGCAGACGGCCGTTGCTCAATGGACATAATCGAACAGGAGCTAAGAAAAACCAGAAGAACTGTCGTCAAAACAATCTTTAGATATTTTTTGGGCATCGTGTTCTTTTCTCTGCCAGTCTTTCAATTCTGATGGAATTACTTGAGATCCATCTGTGTTATCGTCCTTTAAGCCACAGGTCAATCGGTCTTTTCACACCATCGGCCTTAAACGGCAATTGAATCTTGCCGCCTGTTCCAGCTGACTTATAACCGGCATAGAGCACCTCCTGCACTAACCGGCCATCCTCTCCGGTCGCCTGTGGCTCTTCCTTGCCGCGTACACATCGGGCGAAATGATGCATTTCCTGCGGAAAACCATAGTTCCACAACTCCTCGAAAACCGGATAAGTCCATCCCCTGGTCGTCGGGGCTTTCTCAACCGCATAGCCGTAGCCGTATTCACTGTAGGTAGGCAAGGCATTGCCCATATGCAGATCGGCATAAGTAACTCCACCTTCTCCATATACCTCGATACGGTCTTCCATGCCGCCCCGCCGGGCCCAACTGTCTTCAATCATACCAACTGCGCCGTTGGCAAACTCGAGAATACAGATGGAATTGTCTTCACCTTTTGTCTTGTCGCCGTGAACGTTCGTCGCCATCTGGCAATATACCGTCTTAATATCCGGCCGGCCAAGAAACCAATAGCAAAAGGCAATCCCGTGACAGCCCATATCCATGAAAACACCTCCGCCCGATTTTTCGACATCCCAAAACCACGAAGCATGCGGGCCGAAATGCTTTTCCATCTGTTTCACCATATAAACCTTGCCAAACGCCCCCTGGTCAGCCATTTCTTTTGCCTTCACATACTTGGGTGTGAAAAACAGCTCCTCCGCATACATCAGCAACACACCTTTGCTACGGCATGTTTCAATCATTAAATCCGCCTCTTCCCATGCGACTAAAAAACTCGTTCCGTAGTGGATTTTTGTTGATAAAGGCTTCGTATTCACCTTCGCTCATGGCATCAAAGCGTTTCCTCAACACCAACTGGTAGCTCGGTACGCGCACAGCCATAGACGGAACTTCATCAATATAGCGCAGCCAAGCCCGCATGTTCGCGCGGTCGATGGGATCGTCTGGTGTAAGTTGATAGCCGCTCTCAAAGACTTCATCGAGATATTCCACGATAACAGAGGATTCGATAATATTGCGACCGAGGTGTTTGATCGCTGGCACCACACCGTTAGGATTAATTGCCAGATATTCTGCTGAGAGGTTTTCTTCCTTCGAGATGTCGACAAACCGGCTGGTCCAGAGAATTTCCTTTTCCGCTAGACAAATCCGCACTTTCTGGCTGCACGTGCTTTTGTGATGATGATAGAGCTGGATTGTATCGTTCTCGGTCATTCTCTTTCCATCAAAATAGAATCGGTCAACAGGTCGGCAATTGCACCTGCCCGCTGTGATTTTCCCGATGCATGAAAATTGATGGCAAATCCATCAAACGCCATAAACAATAAGTGAC
>JABMRO010000419.1 GCA_013202635.1 Planctomycetota bacterium | reverse complement strand
TTGATGCAAAGTGTGCATTTACAAAGTATTATGAAGAAAAATATGGATAGGGGCTATGTAAAAACAAAGCCAATTCAAACCCAAAACAAAGCCAATTATGACAATATTCTACATTTATTTCTTAAATGCCAACGCTCCCGTTGGACATGCATTTACACACTGTTGTGCGGAATTTTTGAGGGCTTCAGCTATCGAACGGTCAAAAGGTACGGCCACTCTAACATCAAAACCCCGGCCGACAAAGGTCAGTCCGAGTTTTTCGCCTGCCCTGGCAGCAGTTTGTATGCAAAGACCACAATCTATACACTTACCGGCCTCATAAATTACATCCGGATGTTGAAGCTGCTGAGTAAACAATCGGCGCTGGTTTTTATAACGGGTGGCTTTGGCTCCATGGCTCTGGGCATATTGCTTCAATTTACATATATCAGCCTTTCTACAATCACAGTGCAAACAACGCATCGCTTCTTTGGATGCCTGATTGTCAGTGAATGCCCCATTTTTTTCTGTGGGTTTAATCCGCTCTGCTTTGTCGGAACTGGTAAGGAATTTCTCAATCTCTCCATCCATGAGTTTACCAATACGAGTATTAAATTCCTTAAGCGGCCCGGTCGCCGGGCGGCCGGACAAATACTGACCGATAGAAACCGCCGCCTCTTTGCCATCCGCCACCGCTCGTACCGTCAGTTTACGCTTATGAACGGCATCTCCACCTGCGAATACACCCGGAATATTCGTCTGGTAAGTTTTACCATCTACTTTTATTCCATTGCCGCCTTCGACAAGGCCAAACAACTCCGCATCATTTGGTTTAAGCTGACCAATCGCAACAAACACAGCGTCAAAATCTCTACGCAAATCAGCCATCGACAAATCAGTACCTATCCGCACTTTATTCTTAAACTTAACGTTCAGCTTCTCAATCAAAGCAATCTCTTTATCCAGCACATCTCTCGGCAGGTCTTGTTCCGAAACTCCATATTGCAGCATACCTCCGGGCTTTGCCTGCTCATCAAAAACTGTACAAGAGAATCCGGCCTGTTGGAGATAATATGCAGCAGCCAAACCGGCAGGTCCGGCCCCAATGACAGCTACACGTTTATCACGAGTGGATTTGCACGGTGGCATGTATGGATTTGCAGACTGCAAGTCAACGTCGGCAACGTAGCGTTTCAAAAGGCAAATAGCAACTGCCTGATCATACGCCCCTCGTCTGCATCCCCGCTCGCATGGCTTCGGACAAATCCGTCCCAACACGGCAGGCAATGCAATATCCTTCTTGACGGTTTCAATTGCATCACGCAAATTACCGGCCGAAATCTGGCGAATCATCAACGGTATGTTCATATCCGCAGGGCATATCACCTGGCAGGGCCCGAGGCAATCACCCAGGTGATCGCTCAAAAGCAATTCCAAAGCGGCTTTTCTTGCCTGATAAACCTGCTCGGAACTGCTGTCGACACGCATACCTTCGGAAGCAACAGTTCCGCAGGCCGGCACAAGAGAAGCCACACCTTCGACTTTAACCACACACACCATGCAACTGGTCGAAGGCTTATAATCTTTCAGGAAACAAATTGTCGGAATTTCAATACCAAGTTTACCGGCTGCATCGAGAATCGTAGCACCATTATTAACTTCAACTTCACGGTTATCTATGAACAGTTTTGGCATTGTTTACTGAACCTTAATAGCGTCAACCGGGCACACATTTTTACAGGTACCGCAGCGAATACACTTCTCGGAATCGATTTCGTGTTTCTCGTAGGGTTTCATTTCAATGGCATCGACCGGGCAGTGCTGTGCGCACAAACTGCAACCGATGCAATCATCTGTTACCGAATACGTAATAAGAGCTGTGCACTTCCCTGCGGGGCAGCGTTTATCGATATGAGCTTCATATTCATCGCGGAAATATTTGATTGTCGAAAGAACCGGATTCGGTGCTGTTTTACCAAGCCCGCACAGACTTGTTTTCTGAATCATTTGAGCCAAAGTTTCCAGCTCATCTATATCAGTCTTTTTGCCCTGCCCACCACACAACCGCTCGAGAATATCCAGCATACGGCGAGTGCCTATTCTACAGAAAGTGCATTTACCACAAGATTGATTTTGTGTAAATTCCAGAAAATACCGCGCGATATCCACCATACAATCGGTTTCATCCAGTGCCACGATACCACCGGAACCCATCATCGCTCCCACTTCGTTGAGCGCTTCAAAATCAACTGGACTATGCGTGAGTTCGACCGGCACGCATCCGCCGGACGGCCCACCAATCTGGACTGCTTTTAGCCTTAACTGATCTACAATTCCTCCGCCTATATCTTCGATAATCTGGTGTATAGAAACGCCCATCGGCACTTCAATAAGACCTCCTCGCATGATCTTTCCTGCCAACGCAAAAACCTTTGTTCCCTTACTGCTACTTGTGCCCATTCTGGCGAATGCTTGAGCGTCATTGCGTATAATCCACGGTACCATGGCATAGGTTTCGACATTATTAATAAGTGTTGGCTTACCCCAAAGCCCATGTTCCACCGGATATGGTGGCCGCAGTCTGGGCATACCCCGCCGGCCTTCTATGCTGGCTATAAGTGCGGTCTCTTCACCGCAAACAAATGCACCGGCACCAGCAATTATTTTCAGATGCAGCGAAAATCCACTTTTGGGTTCCCGCAAAGCGGGATCCCTCATAATATCGTCGCCAAGAAACCTTCGCTGCAGGCAATTGTCTATGGCTTGCCTCATTCTCCTTATCGCAAGTGGATACTCGGCACGAATGTACAAATAGGCCTCATCGGCCCCGACCGAATATGCCGCTATTGCAATGCCTTCGATAATACGGTAAGGATACGACTCCATCAACATCCTGTCCATAAAAGCGCCGGGGTCACCCTCGTCACCATTGCAAATCACGTATTTCTTTTTAGAGCTGTTATTATAAACGGCAGACCATTTAAGATGTGTAGAGTAACCTGCGCCTCCCCTTCCGCGAAGTCTGCTGCGTTCAATCTCCGTGATAACTTCCTTAGGGCCCATCTGCTTTAGACACCTTTTCAGCGCCTTGAACCCGTCATTGCGAATATATTCATCAAGGTCAACCGGGTCAATGTCCCCGTAGTGCTCGGTAGCGATATGTAATTGTTTGTCCAGAAAGCCCGCCATCGCTCGATCACGCACATCTATCGAATAGCGTGTAACCGGCTCCCATGCCTCGTCAGTGAGTATCTTATCGAGCATTATAGAAACTGCATTTTTGATTTTCCATCCCATTTGCTTCGGCTTAAAATGCCTTAATACAATGGCTTTGGCATCGACCGGCTGAACATTTGCATAGCGAAATGAAGTCCCGTCAGCCACAACCACTTCGACAAACGGCGCCAGATATGACATCCCTGGACAACCGACGCTCTTGACCACGGCCTGAGCACTCATTTCTTGAACAGCCTTTTGTAAGACCTCATACACCTTGGCGCTGCCGCTGGCCACGCAACTCGAATCCAGACAAATCCGGATTTCACCAAAGTCTTTGGTATCTGTTGCTTGTTTTTTCGCTTGCCAAGTGCCGGCCTTTTGCTGTTCGAGAAAATCCCTCAGGACAGACGGAACCTGCTCACTGGTCAGGTGTCCGTATGTGATATCATCAATCTGTATTGCCGGTGCGAGCATACAACATCCCAAACAAGCAACTTTCTCAACAGTAAACAACTTCTGCCGATCGGTATCCTCTTGCTCCGGGATAACAAGATGTCTTTTAAAAGCGTCATATATCTGTCCGCCACCCTTGACGTGACACGCGGTGCCGATGCAAACCCGAATTGTATGACGACCGGCGGGACGATGTCGAAACTGGTTATAGAAGGTCGAAACACCTGTAATCGAAGCAGGAGTGATCTGCGTCAAGTCACAGACCCGCTCAAGAGCTTCTTCGGGCAAATAGCCAAAGCGCCCCTGGACAGCCTGCAGGAGTTCAAGCACTTTTTCTTCTCCGGTGCCGATTTTCTCGACGGCCTGATCCACAAATGTCAAGTCCAGCTTATTCATAAATTCTTATTCAGAGGTTTTCTTCCCTATGCAGTACAGATTCTCCAAGCCCCTGATATAGATACGGCCATCTACAAAAGCCGGCGAGGCGTAACATTTCTCTCCCAGTTCACATTTGGTCAATTCCTTATATTCGGGCCCGGCCTGGATGATTAACATAACACCTTCCTCGGTCAGAAGATACAGCTTATCCTCAACCAGGCTTGGTGAAGCCGTGAAATTCTCTCTCAAGTCTTGCTCATATAACTTTGTACCATCCAGGGACTTATAACATCCAAGTAAACCCTCGCTCGCCAGCAAAAATACTAATTCCCCATTGCTGACCGGAGAGCACATACTCGGACCCCATTCATCGTTGTCCCAGGCAATATGGGTTTCAGTAACGTCACCTTGTCCATCCGCACGGATTGCGATCATCCTTGCGTCCGGCTCTACGACATATATCAAACCGTTTGCATAAATCGGCGATGGTGCAACGTCACCATACAGACAATTAACCCGCCAGAGTTCCTTGCCTTTGGCCGGGTCGTATGCTATGACCCAGGGGTCGCCGCAAGTTATCAACTGAAACTGGTCGCCGATTTTGGTTACTATTGGTGAAGACCACGAGTTCGGGACCGGCCGTTTTGTCTCCCAGACAGTCTGACCCGTGACTCCATCCAAAGCCATCATTCTGGACATTCCGTCCTCAGGACCTCCCTGGTCAAATTGAATCAAAACCAGATTTCGATATATTGCAAGAGAAGAGGCGTAGCCGTATGAACTATCGGGTATTCCCAGACTTCTTTTCCAGACGCTTTTGCCG
>JABMRO010000418.1 GCA_013202635.1 Planctomycetota bacterium | reverse complement strand
TGTATTTATTAGTTGCGGCGGCTTATAGCCCTGTGGTTGTATATCGAGCCGTCAGGCACAAACGTTACCGCACCGGCTGGAACCAGCGATTTGGCAAAATCAGCCGCAGAAGTCCCACAAAAAAATGTATCTGGCTCCACGCCGTAAGTGTAGGCGAAGTCAACGCAGCCAAGACAATCATTAAAGAGCTTGAAAATAAATTCGGCGATTTCGAAATCGTAATCAGCACCACCACCGATACCGGCTTTGCCCGTGCAACCACTCTTTTCACTGAAAATCATCAGGTTTTCTATTTCCCCTTTGATTTTTCCCTTATAATGCGACGTGCATTCAGCAATATTCGCCCGGCTGTCTGTTTGCTTATGGAACTGGAAGTTTGGCCTAATTTTGTCCAAATCGCAAAGCAGTCAAATATCCCCGTCATTGTTATCAATGGCCGGATGAGTGATAAAAGTTTTCCCGGATACAAAAAAATAAAGCCAATCGCAAAAAAAATATTTGGAAAAATAAGTCTTACTCTTGCCCAAACCGAACAATACGCCCGGCGATTCAAGGAACTCGGCTGCCCGGATGAAAAAGTAATTGTAACCGGCTCACTGAAATATGACACCGCCCAAATCGCCGACAAAGTTGAAGGCAGTGATGCCATTGCAAAACAACTCAATATTGGCAGCGAAAGATTATGGGTTTCAGGTGCCACAGGAAATGATGAAGAACAAATATTACTCGATGTCTATCAAAAGTTAAAACAGGATGACCGGTTCAGCAACCTCCGATTGGTGATTGTGCCGCGTAAGCCTGAAAGATTCGAAGAAGTTGCACAGCTAATAGAACGCAGGGGTTTTCTCTTAATCCGCTTCAGCCGGATAAAAAACAATACCGCCCCACTGCCAACCGATAACCAGGCGATTATATTGGGTGATACGATGGGCGACTTACGGAAGTTTTACTCATTAGCAACAATAATCTTCGTTGGCCGCTCTCTCGTACCAATGGGCGGCTCAGATATGGTCGAAGCCGCCGCTCTCGGTAAATGCACCATATTCGGTCCATATGCCTTTAATTTCAAGCAGACCGTTGACGCTCTATTAGTCGACTCCGGCGCTATTATGGTTAAAGACCAGCAGGAATTGTTACAAACAATGCAAAAATGTCTCAGTGATTCTGATTTCGCGCAGTCAATTGCCTACAACGGTCGGGAGGTAATAAGAAAAAACCAGGGTGCTACCGCAAAAAGCATTGACCAAATCGCAAAATTTCTTACCACTGCCTGATAAAAGGCTTTACCCAGCAATCAGCCTTTTAGCTTTTCAGTCGTTGCTCTGATATGGGCCGGACTGGTTCCACAGCAGCCGCCGATGATATTAACGCCGGCCGCATGTATTTTCTCCATCGCAGATGCAAAATCCTCAGGCGATACTTTATAAACCGCCTGGTTATCGACTAATTCCGGCTTGCCCGCATTAGGCTCAGCAGAAACTATCACATCGTCAGACAACGCCCGCACCGCCGAAACAAATTTCTCCGCCAGCTCTACATATCCATCAAGTGAGGCTGTCCCGCAGTTAAATCCTACCGCACAAACCCCTAATGAGACTATTTTTGCAACCGCCGCTTCAATATCAACGCCCATCATCGTTTTGAAATCATCGCCGGCCTTATCAAAAGACATCGACGCAAATACAGGCAAATCGCCGCCGATAGATTTCACCGCTTCGATTGCTACCGCCACTTCCTCAATGGCGGTCATTGTTTCGATTATAAAACCGTCCACACCGCCATCCAAAAGTGCATTGGCCTGCCGGATAAAAGCTTCTTTCAAATCTTCCGCCTTCAGGCTTCCCAAAGGCTCCAGAAAATCTCCACTCGGACCGATATCACCCAATACATACCTATTCTGTCCCGCTGCACTGCGAGCTATTTGAGCGCCTGCCTTATTTATCTTGATAGTCTCTTGGGCAAATCCATGCCGTTCCAAAGCATATTTATTAGCGCCGAATGTATTGGTAATAACTGCATCACTGCCCGCTTCAAAATAGCTGCGGTGAATATCAGAAACAACATCAGGCAGCTCAATATTCAGATAATCGTTGCATTTGCCTGCTTCAATCCCACGTGCAATCAACTGGGTTCCCATCGCCCCATCCAAAAGAAATAATCCCTGTTTAATTCTCTCCGTTAAACTCACTCCGGCCATAAACAAACTCCGTTGTTATCAATTACTGCCGTTGTTCAACCCACTCTCCCCCTTCGTTTCTCAAAATGTGCTTTAAATTTCCCGGCGGTGGGCGTTCAAATAGTTTCTGTTGCCCCTCGTTGAATTCCTTTGGTTTTATAGTCTTAAGGTTAAGGGTAATGCTAAGTGAATCTGCGCCGCTGTCCTGGTTATATGCTATAATTTTTATCGAAGCAGGAACAAAATATCCCTCGGATATCTCTTTATAGTCTTTCAACTCTGCTAAAGCCAGGTCCCGGCCCTTCGAATCATAATATTCGATTTTGCCAATCAGATAATCACGCCTGTTGATATGTATTTTCTTAATCACCACACCTCTATCTTGTTTTGTGAGTACATCAAAAGCACCTTGATTCGACAAAGACCAGCTCTCGTCCGCTCCTGTTTTCAAAAATCCGAGAGCTTCGAACAAAGTTCTGGGATTTATCATAAGTCCTTCGGCAGAATTCTGCTCGGACCATACCCCCCACCAGTAAGTACTGATTTCCTTTGGACTCATCAACAGCCAGAACTCACGCTCATTCGAGCCGAGAATTATTGGCTTGCGGGCAAAAGTCACATCGCCCTGCAGGTAAATTTTAACAGGCGGCTTCATTAAAATTATAACGTCAAGTTTTTCTTTTTTACGTTTCTTATTTTCCGGGTCATAATACTCTAAAAGACACCTGCCTCTGGCTAACAGTGACACTGCATTCTGTGAACGAGCTTTTAAAACAGATAGCGCTTCGGTTGCAGATTTTTTGCCCGGCACGACTTCTACCGGCCTTTGTATCTCAGGTGCACAGCCGGCAAAAATCAGTATTACCACAGCAAAACAAAAGCATAAACGCAGGTTGTAATGTTGATTATTCATTCTCTATACATCCGCTTGCAAAATTTGACCTATTTGTGATGATAACTTCTCGACTTGCTCCTCATCAAGATGCGGATTTATCACCTCGATCCGCCTTTCGGAGGACTTATCACCTACTATTCTCAAACGCCAGATTTCCTGCCTGTCTTCGTCTCTGGTCGCATCATATTTCAGCCGCTTTTTCCGCATCAAAATCAACGCCAGGACAAATCGAAAGTTTACTTTCTCCTGCTCAGTCTCATTTTCCAGCCGTTCAAAAAAAGCCATCAGCATATTGTCATCCACGAATATTTGCTTTTTCTCATCAGGACGCGGAAGCCTGCTTCTCCAGTAACAAAATACGTTCGGCTTTTCACTCTCCCAGTAATCTGCGCAAAAATCCCGCCGTTGCAGTTCTTTGTCAATCTCCAGCAGAGCACCAAAGTATTCTTCCCCGGGTTCAATTTTCCTGCCTGTGCCGCAGCATTGACCTAATGGCTTGTCAACTTCCCACTCGCTCATTTCCTTCTTTACCTATCCGTCAAACACACTATAAGTCATATTCTTTCTATTCGAACTTCAGCAATTCGCTTATATTCTGCACCGTTTTGGGGCCTATGCCCTTGACTTTTTGCAAATCATTACAGCTTTGAAAGACTGGATTTCCACCGTCTTTTCCACCGAAATTTTTACGATACGCTACTATCGCTCCGGCTCTGGAGACACCAACACCGGGCAACCTTACCAAACTCTCTATGGGTGCATCGTTTGGATTTATCCGGCTCTCTAATTCAATTTCACAGCTTTGGCCGGAACTGACAAATTCAGAAACAAAACCCAGGCAAAGGCAAAACGCCGCGCATACACTAATAACAAACGCAAATGATTGAATACTATTTTGCCCGGCTTCTCTCATATCTCTTTGCGCCGCTCCTTAGAACCATAAAACACAAGCCAGGATTTATCTACCGGCTGAAAATCCCATCGTACAGTTTCTTCAATATTCGATATGACTCTTTGGGTTCGAGCTTGGCCGTCAACAAACCACTGTTAGCTATGGCACTGTCCTCTCTATCGGCAAGGTGCGAATATGTCACCGAGTTGACAAACTGCTTACTGAGCGCTATTTTATAGAATTGCTCAATCCATTGCCCCTGCTGTAACTGATTCCACTCATCATGCCATACGCCGGCTACTTTCCCATCCTGTAAACCGGTTCCATTTTGGCTTGGAACTTCCATATCGGTTACATACAAAGGTTTGGCTATCGGTGCAAAAGAATCTAGAATCGCCGATATTTGCATCATATCTCTAATATGCATACCGGATTGATTTTTGCCAAACCGTATCTGAAGCCCAAACGCATCAAAATTAATCCCACTCTGTACAACCATATCCATATACACTATCGGTGGAATGCTGTTGGGGACTGCCGTATAATATTCGCCCCATGGATTGCAGATTTCTATTATCTTCAAGGCCCTTTCGCTGCCCTGTTTCACCGCCATATTAGCCGCACGCGTCATTTCCAAAATCTGCTCAAACCTGAAACCAAAATAATTAAACACATTCAATCCGCTTATGGCATACCACGCACGAATAATCCCGCTATAGCGAGCGACTACCTCTGAAACAAATCGATACGCAGTTTCCCGAATCTTCTCAAAACCCACTCCGCTGCGAAGTAACCACTTGGGCAAATACTCTTTTGAAAAACAAAGCAACGGCCCTGCGCTCAACGTTAACTTCTCTTTACCAAGTACATTAACACAAGCATCAATTGTCGAAAAATCATAGCTGCCTTTTTGAGACTCTATCTGGGCCCAGTTTATTGGAATCGTTACAGACCCGAACAATACCAGTAGCTTCTCAACGTATATAGGATTACCAATCTCCACTGGGTCCACTCTGCATCCAAGGCAGCCTCGACCAAAACCATGGCTCTTGCTCCTTGTCTCAAAAAGCGACTCCGCCTGTTTTATTGCCAGCTTTTCAGAAAATACTGCCGCTTTTTTAAGTGAATCATCCGCCAGTTTAGACGACTGTGGCGCATCTGAAATATTTTGAATTGCACGAACAAATAAATCTTGGTGCTGAACGCGCTGA
>JABMRO010000417.1 GCA_013202635.1 Planctomycetota bacterium | reverse complement strand
GAACGAAGGCGATCTGGTTTGTGCCGCCGAGAAGGTAACACCCCAGATTATTAATTTTATGGCCACGTTCGGTCGTGGTCTTATTTGTCTGCCGCTTACCGCCGAGAAATGTGATTTGCTTGGCTTGTATCCACAGACCGTTGATAATACGGCGCAATTCGGAACGGCCTTTACCGTTAGTATTGACGCCGCCAAAGGAATAAGCACTGGCATCAGTGCCGCAGACAGGGCGAAGACAATTCTGGCGACGATTGCAGATGATGCCAGACCGAGTAACCTCCTTCGTCCCGGTCATGTATTTCCGCTTCGGGCACGTGAAGGCGGCGTACTGGTTCGGGCGGGCCAGACCGAAGGTGCAATTGATTTAATGCGTCTGGCTCCTCTAAAGCCCGCTGGTGTCATTTGTGAGATTATGAATGAAGACGGCTCGATGGCGCGAGTGCCCGAGCTGCTGAAATTCTGCGAAAAGCACAATCTAAAAATTGCTTCGATTTCCAAGCTCATAGAATATCGTCTCCAGCGCGAAAGCCAAATCAAGCGTCTTGAGTGTGTCAATTTACCTACAGACTACGGAGAATTTACGCTCGTTGGCTATGAGAGCGTTACTTCGGCTGAACCCCATCTGGCATTATGCAAAGGCGGTGTTGGCCGGCTCGACGACAACGGCAAACCCATTGAACACGATGAGCCGGTGTTGGTCAGGGTACATTCGGAATGTATGACCGGCGATTTGTTTCATTCGCAGAGGTGCGAATGCGGCTATCAGTTGATAACTGCTATGAAAATGATTGAAGAAGCCGGCAAAGGTGCTTTGATTTATCTGCGGCAGGAGGGAAGAGGCATCGGCCTGTCAAACAAACTCCGCGCCTATAAACTTCAGGAGCAGGGATTTGACACTGTTGACGCCAATTTGGAGCTGGGCTTTATGGCCGACAAACGAGATTATGGAATCGGGGCTCAAATCTGTCGTGATTTGGGGCTCAGGAAAATACGCATCCTGACAAACAATCCGAAAAAGATTAATCGTCTTGAGGTTTATGGTATTAAGATTGTTGAGCAGATACCGTTAAAGGCTGAGCCGAGTAAGCACAATATCGATTATTTGAAAACGAAAAAAAGCCGTCTTGGTCACATGCTTGACGAGGATTAATAATTTATGAAGACTGCTGCCGTAGTATTGCAGATATTGTTCTTTATATTTCTTTTGCCTGGCGCTGGTTGTCAACAGCTATTGCCACTTTCTGGACGCACCTCTAAGACTGATAACGATTTTGATAAGCTAACTGCTTATTCTCGTTTTGCCCCTGAGAAAATCAATATTATGCCGTTAACTGAATTTATCAACACCGACAATATCAGGCAAATCAGTATAAAGCCTTATGTCAGTTTACTGGATTCTTTTGGTTCTCAGATAAAATCACCGGGCATATTTCGCTTTGAATTATACCAAAGAGCTATACGCTCGGCTGAGCCAAAGGGAAAGAGAGTCGTTATTTGGCAGGACATCGACTTGAATGAACCGGCCGTAAATCATGAATACTGGCGGGATTTTTTAAGGGCTTACGAATTCGATTTACCCTTTGAGCTGGACATAAACCAAAGCTACATATTACAGGTAACGTGCTTGTGTCCGAACGGCAGACGCCTTTCTGATGAATTTGCTCTTAAATTAACAAAATGATTTCTCCCCGCTGCGGCCTTGCCCTTCGCCAAGACAAGTCACATAGCTGATTACACTGGTTAGCCTGTTGGAAATTGCCGTTTTTTATGCTGCCGGGGAAATGCTTATAACCGATGGCGCTTTTGCATATTTTTTTCTTGACGAACGGGCTCTTGATTTAGTATAAATGGAGTTAACGAAGCTTATATCGGCGTAAAGCCTGCCCTGTTAGATTCATATGGGCGTGTGTACCTGGCTTTGGTTTTCTGATTTGCAGGTTTTTATTTGACAGGAGGAATCAAGTTTCTTACATTTCAGTCAATGGTCGATATTTGTCTTTTGAAGGAAGGAGGTAGTGACAAATCATAAAATATCCTCTGAAACAAACATCAGTAACGGATGTGAAGATTATTAACCATTCGTTTTTCATTTAACTTTTTAAAGGAGAGTATTATGTCTAAATTAGCAAAGTCAGTAGTAATTTGTGTAGTAGTAGGTTTGGTAGTAAACGGTACTTTACAGGCCAACTGGTTGGAAACATTTGACGGTGATGAGCTTGACCTGGCAACATGGATTTTCACATGTATTCCGGATGTGACCAAAACATTCACCCATACCATTGAGGCCGATCCGAACGGCAACAGATATCTCAGCTTCGATGAACCAACCTCTGCTGCCGATTACGGCTCGCAATTCGGCGCCGGATTCGGCAGCGACGAAGTCTTTACCGACGTCCGTGTCGGGGCCATTGTAAATGTTACCGGTGATGCATCCAGAAATTACCATGGCTTAATGGCAAGGACGACCTATATCATTGACCCGGATGGAACAGTAACGGGATTTGCCCCCGGTTTGTTTGCAACACAGGTCTATGTAATGCACATAAACTGGGAGGATGGCCCGGCAAACTTTGAAATTGATATCGAGAAGGTCGTCAATATGCAAAATATCATGAATGACCCTGAAGAGCATGGTTTGGAAGTTGCTGTTCCCGGTCTCAACCACGCCCGGAGCTACTATGCTGAGCTGGATGTTGTCGGCTCGGGTCCCGTATATGTTACAGGAAGTCTCTATGAGTATAAAGGCGGGCCGCTTGTTGTAAAGACTGCAACAATGGTGGACACCAATGGTAATGACCCGTGGGAAGATGAAGCTGTAGGTGATGAAGTGTTTGTGAGTGGCCAAAGCGGGATCTTCGCGCAAAATGAAAATGATGAGCCGGCCGGTTACCATTGTACGTTTGATGATGTCTTTTCTGTTTCTGACGGTCCGGTGGCAGTCAATCCCAACCCTGCTGATGGTGCAGCGGCTGTGTCTATTGATGCTGACCTTAGCTGGCTTGAGGCGGCTTTTGCCACTTCACGCGATTTGTGGTTCGGCAAAAAGGGAGCTATGGAGAAGATTGAGCAGTCGCCCGCAGGTGCTTCCTTTGACCCCGGGACACTTGAATTCGG
>JABMRO010000416.1 GCA_013202635.1 Planctomycetota bacterium | reverse complement strand
GGCTCTATCGTCGGCTGGGGCAATTACATTTATGGTCAGGCTATGCCTCCTGATGGTAACGATTTTGTGGCTATATCTGCAGGTTTGGATCACGGCTTGGCGTTAAGACTCGGTGGTTCTATTGTCGGTTGGGGCCATGTCTCTTACGGTCAGGCCACACCGCCTGATGGCAATGACTTTGTGGCGATAACCGCAGGCGGATATCACAGTCTGGCTTTGAAATCCGACGGTTCTATTGTCGGCTGGGGTAATAACGATTACAAACAGGCAAAACCACCTCACGCAAACGATTTTGTGGCAATAGCCACAGGTCAGAGACACAGCTTGGCTCTAAGACGCGACAATTCCATCGTAGGCTGGGGGGACAATAGTCGTGGTCAGATTACAACGCCTGATGGAAACGATTTTGTGGCAATAGCCGCAGGCGGTAGCCACAGTTTGGCTTTGAAATCCGATGGCTCCATCATCGGTTGGGGTAATAATTATGATGTTCAGGCTTCGCCTCCCGACGGCAACGACTTCGTAGCGATAGCCGCAGGTGGATGGCACAGTCTTGCCTTGAAATTAGATGGTTCTATCGTCGGTTGGGGAGCAGGTATATCCGGACAAAGCGGCTGGCCACATTATGGCCAAGCTATAACTACTGAGGATCACGATTTTACGGAGATAACAGCAGGCTACCTTCACAGTCTGGCTCTAAAGTCCGACGGTTCTATCGTCGGCTGGGGAGCCAATTGGTATGGTATTGAACAAGCCATCCCACCTGAGGGCAATGACTTTGTGGCAATAGCCGCAGGCGAGAGCTATAGTCTGGCTATCAAGCAAACTTGCCAATATGTTCTTAAAGGTGACCTGAATGAAGATTGCAAGGTAGATTTCTCTGATTTTGCAATTATGGCGTCTAACTGGCTAATCGATTGCAACCTGAATCCGTCAGACCCGGCCTGTGTGCCAAAAAAATAGGAGCAGGAATAGTTTTCTTAAACTGCCCTGAAAGTATCATTTCCCACGTCGCGCAATCATAGCACGGATACCCGCCAATGGCAGTGAAGCGCTGGCGAGGTAATTGGCTAACCTGCGTTTTTCTCCCAATATCCATTCACATACGCCGCCCTTTTTGAAATCGCTCACCATATCAATCACCGTCCTGTCCGCAAGCCCGGGATCAACCAAATCCAGCGTATAAACAAACCAGCCCGTCGGTGTCGCCCAGTAAGCACCATTTTGATACGTATCCCGTCCGGCAACGCACATCTCCCAGTAAACACCCCCCGGCAGATGTCTAATCTGACCATTTTGCACTATCTGTGAGTAATTTTCCTTAAAGTACCGGGCTATGGCCATAGACTGGCCCCTATCGGCAACTCCAAGATAAACCGCGAAGGCCGAGCCCCAGATATGATGTTCCTTACAGCGAATAGTAGCCGCCCTGAAAAGACCGACCCCTTCATCCCAGAACACTTTCCGGATACTTTTAGATACCTCTCTAACTTCGGCCTTCCAGTCACCGGCTTCCTCATTCCGGCCAACCACGTCCAGCAATTCGGACAACCTGCGCCCGGCCTCGACATATAAAAGAGAGCAAAACAGCACGTCCCCCTGCATACGCACCGTATCCGTAAATCCATACGGACATCGGTCCCAATCATCATCCTTAATATGGACCAGCTTCGTTCTGGCATTGCGCGGAACGCTCCGCATTGTCCTAATAAGCACTCCGATATTCTCTTTGAGGAACTTTAAGTCCCCGGTCTTCTGATATGTATGCCAGACAGTAGCAACGGTAAACTGCGAACCGTCGGCAACGGGATTAGCACCAAGCGTCCCGAAGCCGGGCTTGTAAATAGGATGGCCGTCGAATTTCACACAGTCCACCCCGGCTCCGTCCACCCTCATACTACGGATAAATACCCTGCCCGCATCAAGCAGCTCCCTGTCGGAATATGAATCTATCGATCCCTCCAGAGTATAAACATAGTCTCTCAGCCAGAAAGCTTCATAACCAATACCAACCTGAGGCGGAAATGCCGAAGTTCCGTCCTTCATAGTCCGCCTGCTCGCGCGGATAAGACGGTGAGATTCATTCTCAAGCCACGAAACCGCCCCTGACATGGCCGCAGAATCAGCGGCAGCATCCGCATTTCCCCCAGCCAACGCCAGAGCAGCAATCGTAAAGAACAAAACAAAGTTCTTAATCATCAAAGATTACCTATCTTACCAACAAGGCTGAAATTGCAATAACATAGCATTTAGCAAAACTTTTAGATAAGCCTCGTCTTGCCCGGAACCACGACCGGCCTCATCTCCAAATCACCGAACTCATAAGCAGGGGGATTCAGGTCCAGTTTCGAGCCCTTCATCGCCCAGTCGAACTTCATCGCCCGGCCGGTATAAGCGCTCATCCTGCCCATAATCGAAGTCAGCGTACTTTCAGCAACGCGCCTGCCCTCGTTCAACCGCTTACCCTGACGAATCGCAGCAATCTGGTCTGCGTGTTGTGTAATGCACGGATCAATCTGGTCCCAAGCATATTCTGCTGGATTCCGGCCTTCAATCACAACCCCGCCGAAGTCCGTATATGCCCGGCCCTTTGTACCGACCAGCCGCTGGTCATTACGGCCAGTGACACCGTCCATCTGGGAACCCATATACTCAACCCGCACGCCGTTCGCATACTCATACTCTACAGAAAAATGGTCAAAAACATTGCCGTATTCCGGAGCTTTTCTCACTTCTCTTCCGCCCATACCAACGCATTGGACAGGAGGCCCACCAAAAGCCCAGTTCATTACGTCAAGGTTATGCACGTGCATCTCAACGATAAAGTCGCCGCTAAGCCACGTCAAAAACAGCCATCGCCTCAGATGCCACTCCATATCCGACCAGCCCGGCTGCCGCTCCTTCTGCCCCCAGGTCAACATTCCACCGCCAAGCCTTACACACTGGCCGCCCACAAGCTCACCTATAGCGCCGTCATGGATAGCCTTAATACCTTCCACCAAATGCGATATGCGCCGCATCTGCGTACCGGCTACAATAGTCAGGCCCTTCCTGTCAGCTAATTCAGACGAAGCAATCACCGAACGAATACCCACCGGATCCACCCCCGCTGGCTTTTCCATAAATACGTGCTTGCCCGCTTCTATCGCCGCCTTCAAATGACTCGGACGAAAGTGCGGCGGCTCGGTCAGTATCACCATATCCACATCGTCACACGCCACAACCTTCTTATGCGCATCCCAGCCAACAAAGCACTTATCCTTCGTCACCTTAACCTTATTCCTGATGTCCGATGTTTTCGGTGAATTTCCCGAAGGCGGTCTTTTAAGAGATCTCAGGCACCTCTCCATACGGTCATTAAAAAGATCGCCCATCGCCACAAGCTCAACATTCTCCGATGATCTCAGGCACTTTGTAGCATCATGCGTACCGCGACCGCCGCAGCCAATCAAGCCGATCCGAACCTTGTCGGAACCAGCCGCGTACATTCGGTTTGTCCCCACAGCCAGACTCGCCGCCCCAAACGCCGCTGATGTCCTGATAAAATCTCTGCGAGTTAAATCACGACTTTTTCCGCTTACCTTCTTTCTCATTAATATCTCCTTTCGATTAGCAAACTTAGCCCTGTCAAAGCTACATTGGGTGACACCCTCAAATGCGTCATCCGGCGCCACACCGACGGACTCGCATGGGAGTGCTCAAAATAACTGTTTTACGCTTATATAAGGATACTTGCGGGTAACCACGTAGTCAAGCGCAATTTTGACGCCAATGGAGACGTCCGGGGAACCTCGTTATCGGCCTGATTTTGACTAAAGTCACTGGAATGTATAGACGAAAACGACTTCGTGTGCGTCGTCATCTCTGATGAGCCTGTAAAAAAAGCAGAGAGGTCCTATAAAAACGGCATAAAAAATGAGCAGAACATTCCGCCAATATATTCGGATGGCCTTATTCAACAAGAAAAAGGCCACGGCAATAAACAAAATGGAAGAAAGGCTGAAGGCTGAATCCAAGGCAAGGGCCAAGGCGGAAGAAAGGCTCAGGGTTGAAATTGAAACCAGAGCCGCGATGGAACGAAAAGTTAAAGCTGAAGCAGAAAAGATGCTCTTAACACAACACAACAGATATAGTGTCCTGGCAGAGAGAGTTGAAGCTCAGGCTAAAGAGGAGATAGCGAAAACCAAAGCTCAGTTAAAAGAAGCATTGGAAAAGCTCAACTCTTATACGGCCAAACAAAGCAAGGAAGAAGAAAAGCTTAACAAAATTAAAGAACAGCTAAAGACCGAGACTGCCGCAAAAGCAAAGGCACAGGAGAACCTCAAGGCCGAAAGGCAAGAACGCAGAAAAGTCGAGGCTAAGGCTAAAGAGGAGATAGCGAAAGCAAAAGCCCAGGCTCAAGAGGAGGCACGGTCATATGCGATGGCATTAGCCCGGGCAGAAGAAAAGTTGGCCGAAGCTAAAGAACAGGCGAAGACTGAGACTATAGCCACAGCAAAGGTGGAAGGCCCCAGGGCTGAAAGCAAAGAAGGACAAAGCCTCGACGCTCTGACTGTAGAGACTACAAAAACTCCCAGGCGAATCCACCGGTACGTTTTTCGTCCAAGAATCATAAAGAGGATATTTGCCTTGATTTCAGCATTAGTAATTCTCTCTGCTATAACATTTGCAGTAGCAATTGCAGTAAGCGTGCTCAACGACACGCCGGTAGCCGAGCCCGGTAGTGCAATGACACAGGAGGACAAACCGGTATCTATTATCTTAACGGCAAGTGATTCCAAAGCAGAGCAGCTCACTTATAATGTTGTAACTGGCCCGTCCCACGGGAGTTTGAACGGGACAACGCCCAATATAGCTTACACGCCGGCGTTGAACTACAACGGCCCAGACAGTTTCACTTTCAGTGTCAACGACGGAAAGGCCGACAGTGACCAGGGGACGATATCGGTTACAGTCCTGCCCGTCAACGATGCTCCTACAGCAATTCCACAGTTTGAGACGACAAAAGTAAACAAACCCTTATCCACTACTCTGACAGGAAGGGATGTGGATGGCGACCAATTGATGTTCATTATCTGCGAGGAACCTGAGCACGGCACACTCACATTCGACTCAAACTTCAATACCAATGGAAGGCTCATCTACGCACCTGAGCCTTACTTCGCTGGTTCGGACATTTTCACTTTCAAGTTGAATGACAACGAATTAGACAGTGCCCCGGCAACGGTATCCGTCAATGTCACTCTGAATCTCCTGCCTATGGCAGAACCTCTCTCGGTAACTACAACTGAGGATACGCCTGTGGAGATTAGCTTGAGAGGCAGTGATCCGGATTCAGACCCGCTGACTTACAGCGTAGCCACTGGCCCATATCATGGTAGTTTGAATGGGACTGCGCCAAACCTGACCTATACGCCCAGGATGAATTTCAACGGGTTAGACAGCTTAACCTTTGAGGTCAACGACGGCACAGCGGACAGCGCTCTTGCAACCGTGTCAATCATAGTCTCCCCGGTCAACGACCCGCCAGTAGCCAATGATGACATTTTGGCAACCCGGGAGGACACGCCGGCAGTAGCGATTGATGTGCTGGCAAACGACACTGACGTTGACAATGAGGGCAGATATTTATACCTCGATGCGTTTTCGGCGACTGCCGTCACTCAGGGCAAAAACGGCTCGGTAACAATTAACTCCGACGGCACGCTGAGCTATAACCCCAACCCGAATTTCTACGGCAGCGACGCATTCACCTACACGATTAGCGACTACAAAGACCAAACTGATACCGCCAGGGTGAATGTTACGGTCAAAATGGTCAACGATGCCCCGGCCATCAATTCGGCACCCGTAACCACAGCTACAGCCGGCACTTTATATACATACGATGTTAACGCCATAGACCCGGATTTGACGGATACACTGACTTACTCCCTAACCACAAAACCCGCCGATATGACCATAAACTCCGCTACCGGCCTAATACAGTGGAAACCTGCCCAGGCCGGCGAAAATAATGTAATAGTAAAGGTCGCCGACAGCAACAGCATTCCAACCACAGATACCCAGTCTTTTACTATCACCGTAAATCCGGCTCCACCAAAGATAGCCAAATTAACCCCACGGGACGGCTACAATCAAAGAAATAGAAAAACACTATCAGCAGACGGTAAAACCGAACTCGTCCGCTCCAGCGACGATAACCGGTGGGCAGTAAACTTCGGTTCATATACTTCTTTTGATTTTCCAGATGTATCTATCCCGGCCGATGCCCTGGTAAAGTCGGTCGTTGTTTTTATCGAACACTTTGAAGAAGAACGATTTACCTCCGGAAAATTAGAATGGGCCGTAGGCAAAGGCTGGCCGACTAAGCCGGTTGTCTGGGCTTCAATAAAAGCGCCGATAAATGAAGAAGAAAACCACGAAGCCGTTGATTCATGGGATATTACAAGTCTCGTCGATACTCGCGACAAATTAGATTCCCTTCAGTTGCAAGTTAAGAATAATGACAACGTTGCTCGCAAAAATACGTTGATAGATTACATTTATCTGGTAGTTGAGTGGGATTAAAATTGGGTTTGTTTGGGTTTGTTTTTCCATAGCTCCTATCCGCGTTTTTCTTCATAATCCTTTGTAAATACACACTTTGCATCAATTTTGCCCTTTCGGCAATTGGGTTTGTTTTGGCTTTGAATTGGGTTTGTTTTCACCAAGTGTCCAATTGGATTTATTTTCATAATTCATTGTATTATATGGACTTACGTTCATTTGGCTTTTCGTAAAATTGGGTTTGTTTTGCATATAAACCGTGTCTCGGGTCCCGGATTCCGGGTCTCGTGAAGCCCCCGACAGACAAGCAAGTGAGCTAACATTCCCCTGCTGCGAGTCAGGTGAGCAGCTCTCGGGGATAAACTCAGGGTAAACTCCGGAGTATGGCGTATTTCGTGGTCCATTGTTAGTGGTTAAATGGTTATTCCCCTAAGGGGTTTCCGCTTCGCTCCAAGGTTATTGACCCCATTAGAGTAAACGACACTCTATGCAATGGGGCAGGCATATTTGACTTGGGCGTTCTTGCCCTGTGGCCGGGCTGCGTAAGCAGTTTGTAAAAAAGGAAAACTGAAAAAGTCTATTTTTCGTCGCCTATGGGCGATTTGCGTTAGCCTATTAGCTAATATTTGCGT
>JABMRO010000415.1 GCA_013202635.1 Planctomycetota bacterium | reverse complement strand
ATTCCGGCGAAAGCCGGAATCCAGTGTTTTAAAGAACTTATGACTGACCTGGACCCCGGCTTTCGCCGAGGTGACAACTTTTTACGAGTCCGTCAATTTTCATTAAACTGTGATTTATTTTCTTCTGGCTTAATCCCATGAATTCTAATGATGTCATTTGTTACATCAAAAAAACAATTAGTTAGTCTATTTTCCACAAAGTCCCTCAGTTGTTTTAACGTAGGGTAATCATTTTTTCCAACAAAAGCCCTTGCATCATCAATTAAAATTACATGACCAGCTATTTTATGTTTTAGTATACAGTCTAATTCTTGGAGTATAGGTGTTTCCAGTTTGCCCTTGACGGTGATACCTTCTGAATAATGCGCATCAAGCCAAAAAAGACAGGGTTCATATATTTTCTTTAAAATCTCTGGGAGCACAGTTGAACTATCTCCGTGATAAACTGATATATGCTTGTAGTTTATGAATTTATGCATTGCTTCTTTATAAAGTTTATCACCGAGTTCTATAGAAACAATTTTCTCAAAATGATCTTTAACAGATAGTATCATGTCACCAAGATAGGTCCCAGTTTCTATAAATATTTTAATACCAAATCTATTTGCATATTTTTTAACGGTAATTTGTTTAAAAATGTGTGGGGGACAATCTGTTTTGCCTTGTTCCAACCAGTGTATCAATGGTTTTATACGAACATAATCCTTTGCCATCTCGCTAATCAAATCATCCTTCATCACAACATATCTAATTACAGACTTAATAAGTCTTTTAAGTTTTAACACAATATGCCTATTTATTATTATCATGAGGCATGCAACACATGTTGGAGTATAGCAGATATTTTCACAGCATCGTGATGCTCCTTAGCAACCCTGTTTGCATTTGCTGACAACTGCTGACACAAAGACTGACTCCCCTTTAACTTGAAAACCGCCTTGCACAACAGGTCAGGATTATGTTGATCAACAACTAAACCGAACCCTTTCTGTCGAGCATATCTGGCATAGTAACTATGAGACGGAGCATACACCAATATTGGTTTCCCAACTGCCAAGTATTCCGGCAGCTTGCTGGGTGAAGCAGTACGGACAATGGTTCTGTGATTCATTCCATGACTTTCAAATGCAAGTGGCAAAAAAATGATATCACTTGATTGCTGTAATACTGGTATCTCCTCTCGAGTGGACTGTATGCAAACCACACGCGGTCCGTCTGCTATGCCCATTCTCCTCAATTGCTCGGGAGTCTCAATTGAAGCAATAATTAACCTTGCATTTAACTCAGGAAAATCATTTATTATTTTGATCATATCCATAATTGCGCCATGTTGTGCAAGCGTAACACCACCTGTATATAGAATATCCGTAAATTCCTTGCTATGCGGAACTGGCTGTTGCAGCCTGTTGTATTTGTTCAACTCCACCGAGTGAGCCAATACCACTGTATTTAAACCGTATTTCTCTTTGTAGTAGTTCCGGGTTGGTTCCCCAGTCACCAGAACTGTGTCCATGGTCCTTAGCAAAAATGGCTCGATAATACGGTCAATAGACCGAGTCCAACCCTTTAGGTTTTCAGGCACATAATACACATCCGGCAACCATAGAACTATCTTCTTGCATGTTAGCCAGTGCATCAATAAAGCGGCCAGTTCAACATAGTGATCCGCAACTACAAAGATAGTGTTGATCTTCTCTCGGTGGATAATGCGTAATCCCTTCCAGGTAACTTCAAGCAGCGCAAAAATATCACGCAGGACAGAACGAACACGGTGACGCCAACTGCCTCCTGACTGCAGGAAAGGATAGCGGGTGAATGTATATGGCGCTGGCAACATTGAATCCTTGTCCATCGGTGGCCAGACATGATCCAAACGCCCCATCAAGATGTGGTATGATCCTTCGGGGAAATACCTGAAGA
This sequence comes from Planctomycetota bacterium, assembly GCA_013202635.1. Lineage (GTDB taxonomy): Bacteria > Planctomycetota > Phycisphaerae > Sedimentisphaerales > Anaerobacaceae > NIOZ-UU13. The sequence goes on along the minus strand of JABMRO010000415.1, from coordinate 574 downwards.
GATTTCCCATCAGTATGGCAGGCCCAATCAGTACCGGTGGAAAACAAATGGCGGCAACAACTAAGGTCTTTTGTTTTTCATTTCCGCTAACTTTAGGGTAACCTTCTCGCCTCTGCATTTCGCCTTAGGTCCTCGCCCTGTCACTTATTTTGCAAGACCACATAATGTTCATCCTCATATAATTTCTTAAAGTATTTACTATTACCGAAAATCCTTTTATCAACTTCCACTTCTAACCTTGGTTTTTTAAAAAGCTTTCCAAATTCAGGCGAGCCTGCTCTGAAAGACCAATGGATATCTTCTTCCTTTTCTTTCTTAACCAATTGTTTTGCCTTTTTATCCCACACCATTTCATCTTTTACGAAAACTAATACATCCACATTCCATTTATTTAGATTGTTCTTTATAAGTTCAATATCATTAGATAAAAAAGCCTCAGCGAAATCTTTATACCTTAAACTATACCTTGCGGTCGGATTTGAACACCACGGATCATCAGATAGTGCAAGCTGTCTGCCTGTCAGTAATAATATCCAGGGGCTAAGTTCAATAGAGGCAAGGATGATATCTTCTT
>JABMRO010000414.1 GCA_013202635.1 Planctomycetota bacterium | reverse complement strand
TGAACCTGAGCGCCGATGGCGATTACGGTGAATCCGAAGGCAAAAAAAATCTCGAACGGCTGAGCGGCGAATCACAGTTCAACTATAACTGGGGCAGGAAATCATTCTGGTTCGTCGTTGGAACAGCTAATCATGATGACATGGCCAGTCTTGACTACCGGCTGGTAGCTTCTCCGGGTGTGGGTTATAAGTTGTTATCAACCGGCAAGCCGAATCTGAGTGTTGAAATTGGGCCCGCATACATGGCTGAGCAGTATAGGAATGAGTCGGGTGATGGTTATATAGCCATACGGCTGGGACAGAAATTGGAATATATCATTAATCAATATTCAAAAGTCACGCAACAATGTTCTTTCCTGACGAATGTATCCAATATCGATGACACCATTATCCACGCGGAAATCGCGGTCGAATCTGTGCTTACGAAAAGGCTGAACCTCCGTATTACTCTGAAGGATGACTTTGTGAATAGACCCGGCGCTGAGGCAGAGAAAAATGACCTTTATTTAATCAGCTCACTCGTCTTGAAGTTGTAGCCGGTTTTGAAGTTTTAGCCGGCGTATATCCTGCCACGTATCTATAGATTGACCTGCAGCCCTTTGTCACGCAAATATTCCTTAACCTGTTTAATGCTCAGCGTGCGATAGTGGAACACCGAAGCAGCTAAAAGAATCTGTGCTCCGCCCTGCACAACCGCTTCATAAAAATGCTCAAGTGTCCCTACCCCGCCTGAGGCAACCACAGGCAGCGTTACGGCATTTGAAACAGCCCGTGTAAATTCCAGATCATACCCTGACTGTGTTCCGTCGGCATCGATGCTTGTCGGGAGGATCACGCCAGCGCCCAGATCCTGGCATTGCCTGGCCCAGTCTATAGCGTCTTGCCCTGAAGGCAGGGTTCCTCCAGAAACAACAAGTTCAAATCCGGATGACATTTTCTCGTTCCTTCTTGCGTCAATGGCTATAGTCACGCATTTCGATTTGAATTTCTCTGCTGACTGTCTGATCAAATCCGGGTTCCTGACAGCAGCGGTGTTCATGGAAACGTTGTCAGCGCCGGCTTGGAGCACAAGTTCCACATCTGCCAGGGACGATATACCACCGCCAACTGTTAATGAAATGTCAATGGCCGATGAGACATTCTTAACCCATTCAAGCCGGGTCTTGCGGTTCTCCACTGTAGCGGCTATGTCGAGCATAGCCAATTCATCAGCTCCTTCCTGCTGGTAAAACGCCGCATTTTCTACCGGATCACCCGCATCTTTTAAATCTACAAAATTGATACCCTTGACAATACGACCATCTTTCATGTCGAGACATGGCATAATTTTTATTGTGTTCATCATTTCTCCTGTTATTAGAGCAAAACATTTTCCAATAAAAAAGAGGGGGCTATTAGTCGTGTGAACGCAGCCCGATTTCATCAAATTTCAAGCTATGAAAACAAAATGTGTTTTCAGATACTTTCCGACTATAAATGAAAAGTTTGGTCAAATATACTGGATAATCCATAATTTTGTCTTTCCGGCCGCTGCTTATCTGCGCCTTGGAAATGAGCCCACTTATTTCCTTCCAGTCAGGCCAGTTGATTGAGTAAGTTAAAGTTCCAACATAAGACTCGCCGGAAGCATCGACTATTTCATAGTTTATTTTTGCATTGCTTCCAGTGTCCCCTTTTACACAGAGAACGAGTTCCCCGTTCCTGGCAAGTTCCGGCTTGTTGTCAAAAAGAATATCAAATCTCCCCCAGCTCCTGTTGAATTGAATAGTTGTCTTCAAGAAGCCATGTCTTTCATGTTTGTCCTCCTCTGAAATGCCGGCAGAGATGATCTTGACTTTATCACTTGTATTAAAAGACAGGCCATCAAGTGTCTCGAATGATGCGATGTTCACAGAGTTTCTGATAACTTCCATGTCTTGGACGTAATCATTAGAAAAGATAATTTCTCCAAACGTGTCCGGGTCGTGAAAGAAATCCGGCCCCAGTCTTGCCCATGTCAAACATACGGGATCCTGATCCTTGCAGTAGTTAATCGCGGTTAGATTTATTCGCCATTTTTCCCCTTCTGTTGGCGGAAGATGAGGAGCGGTAATAAAGAGGTGCAGCGGGACAGCAATTTCCGCAGTCCAGCGCGTATCCCTGTCAGCCCTGTTGGCTACTGTTCCAACAACGTTGACGCCGCTTTTCACCGCGGATTCCCCTCTTTCCTGGCTGTAGTCGGCCCAATAATCCATCCATACCCGTCTTTTTTTTCCTACGATTACATATTGATCAAAAAGAGTGTTTAATGGGTTAACCTGTATCTCTCCATAAGTTGACTGGCCGTCTTCAGGATCAATGAATATTTCCACAACATCCTCTCCGGAAAGATCCAAGTCGTGTTCGGTCATCGTCGCCCGGATATCTTCATCTTGAATTTCAAACCCGATATAAAGACAGCTGTCATCCCAAACCATTTTTGCGATAACCTTCTTTTGTTCGCCTGGTTCGCCATACTCTACTACTCCATCTGCATTTTTGCTGATGGTTACAAATTCCATGATCTCCGCATTTCGCCAGGATATTTCGTCTAAAACACCGTCTGTTTCAATCCGGTCAACGGCCCGTTTGCAGGTATATTGCTGACGGGCCTCGGCAATATTCTCGTCCTTGATTTTCTGTTTTGCCAACGCCGGATGACGATCCTTCAGAGAACAGCTGCAGACTAAACATAATCCAACAATACCAGCTAACCCGAACGGCCGCCTATTCATTATTCGTTCACTCCACATAATTTTATGTCCTCAACGCATCTAACCTGGATTATTCAGTGGCTTTCACAAAAGTCTAAATACTTGTGCTTCAATAAGTTACAAAGGCGGTAAACTGTAGCTTCCTAAC
>JABMRO010000413.1 GCA_013202635.1 Planctomycetota bacterium | reverse complement strand
TTGTAATGGTCGCGAATGGTTTTTCGCTCTCCATAAACGGGCGAGTAAATGTTGTTATTACTGCTGCCGGTGACAGAGGTGATATTGAAGCCGGCCTCCAGTGCCGGTGCATCTTTAATAGTAAATCCCAGACGTGAATCGACAACGACGTGCTGGTTGTTGTAAATTACACTATAAACCGGACAGCCGCGTTGGTCCCCAACATCCTTGACGTCAAACGTGATGACAACGTTTCCGTCGGGTGACTTGACTGTATGTGCCCCCATGACGGGCTCAATGTCGAGTAAATTGAGTAACACAAATATCAGAGAAATACAAAGGATATGGCCGGGTGGTATCAAGGCTTTCAAATGTTGATAAATTTGTTGATTGTTCATAATTATCCTCCTGTCCAGGATGTTATTGTAAATTATGCCGCCCTTGTCAAGCGTCAGCTATTGATACAAGGCTGCTATTATACTGACTGCGTTAAAAAGTGAGTGGATAAAAATAGGCCGAAATAGAGAGCCGCTCTTTTCATATGCATACCCCAGGCATACACCTAATACAAATAATGTCGGCCAATGTCCGGGGTTTTCATGCGTTATTGTGAATAATACGGAGCTTATCACAATTGCCGGCCATGCTCCCTGCCTGTCCGTTGTTCGTTCCTTGTCAGACGTGCCTTGCGAGACGAGCGTCGAGCAAAAAACTTCAAGATATGAGCGTATCATGGTTTGGAAAAGCCCTCGAAACAGCATCTCCTCAAGCAAAGGTGCTATTACAACAGCAACGACAACAATCAATATTCGAGACAGTAATTGCGGATCTTCCGTTATAAGTTTGAGTTGCTGATGTTGCTGCATTTGATATTCCCGACCCCAAATAAGCTCGCCGAAATAAATTGTTAGTCCCATTACTGATATTAAGATCGGCCATACTGCCAGCAGGTTCATAAAGGCGGTGAAAAAGTCCTTTACAATTGTTTTTATATTCAGGCCAAAACCTTTTAATCGCCGGGCGAAGTGGACTCTGGCCAGAAAGATAATTACGGCTATCGCGGTCAGTTCGGCGATACAAAGAATAAGATTATCTAAAAAATCATTTTGCCGGTACTGTAAATCACTGAACAGTATTTTGGCAATTGATGCTGTCAGCGAAATAGTCCCGATCCAGATAAACAGCGGTATGAAGGGCAGATAAACAGGCATATTATTTCGACGAGGCACGGAATCGGCCAAAGCCTTTTTGCCCAAAGATGTTTTACGCACCCAGCAGGCAAATATTGTCAGCCCGAGCAGGAAAATAAGGTTTTCTATAGTTATAATGCCGTCGAATTCCATTGACTATTTACTATCGAATATTTACTATTCATCCTTCGCAGTAACTCTGCTGCTGAGGACGGATTTTTAATTGTGAGTTGTTGACCGCCAATTGTCAAAGGAAAATAGATTATGGACATATTTCACATCGAAGGGCCGGTTCAACTTTCCGGCAGTGTCAATATAAACGGCTCAAAAAACGCTTCTCTTCCGATAATGGCCGCTACTATTTTAGCCCCCGGCAAATCGGTTTTAAGGGCCGTGCCTCATCTTTCTGATATATCTGTGTGCGGTAAATTGCTTCGCCAACTGGGCTGTAAGCTCACCCGAGGGCCAGACGGTGATTTGTGTATAGATTCGACGGTAATTGATAATCCGGTTGGCGAGTATGAGATTGTCCGGAGGATGCGGGCCGGTATTTGCATACTTGGTCCGCTGCTGGCTCGCTGCGGCAGGGCGGAGGTTTCAATGCCCGGCGGATGCGCGATTGGTGACAGGCCGGTAAACATTCACCTCAGAGGCATGCGGGAACTTGGCGCAAAAATACATCTTAAAAATGGTTATATTATCGCCGAAGCGCCGAATGGCTTGAAAGGCAAAGATATTTTTATGGGTGGTCCTTTCGGCTCTACCGTGCTCGGCACTGCGAATGTACTAATGGCTGCGACATTAGCGAAAGGCCGTACCGTTATCGAATCGGCTGCCTGTGAACCGGAAATAACGGATTTGGCTAACTGTTTGAACAAAATGGGCGCCGGGATTACTGGTATTGGCTCACCTCGATTGACTATCGAAGGGGTTAAAGAGTTGCAGCCTGTTGAGTTTGAGGTAATTCCGGACAGAATCGAGGCCGGCACTTTTATGGTAGCTGCCGCCATAACGGCAGGCGAGCTGCGATTGAGGAACTGCCGGCTCGATGGTATGATGGCCGTTGTTGACAGGTTAAGGAATATCGGTGTAACGGTTGATGCCGAAGGTGATGGTTGTGTTGTTACCCGCAGAGGCCCCATCAGACCTACCAATATTACCACTCAGCCGTATCCCGGTTTCCCAACTGATTTGCAGGCTCAGTTTATGGTTCTTTTGTCACTTGCCGAAGGTAACAGTGTCATAATCGAAAAGGTTTTTCCCGACAGATTTATGCATGTCGCAGAGTTGAGCAGAATGGCGGCAAATTTGCGCAAAGAAGGCCCGGCCGTAATTGTAGCCGGCGTAAAGACGTTGATAGCTGCTCCGGTGATGGCTTCGGACCTGCGGGCGTCGGCGGCATTGGTTTTAGCCGGGCTGGCTGCTGGGGGGACGACTGTTGTTAACAGGGTCTATCATATCGACCGCGGCTATGAGAAAATCGAAGAAAGACTAAATCCCCTCGGTGCAAGAATTATCCGAGAGAGTGTTTAAGTAGAATACCTGCTTTTTATTGCAAAAGCTCAACGGGCCTGCCTGCGAAAGAATATTTGAAAGACTTGCAAGATGAACAAGAAGCTCAAGACCCTGCGTGTTATTTTGTTGGCCATACTGATATTGGTTGCCCTTATTGTAGCGGCTGTTAATCTTTTTGCCGACCGTGCTGTAAGATTGGGAATTGAGTCCGCAGCAACCAGGACCTTAAACGTCAAAGTCAGCGTAAGTGATGTTGACCTTTCGATTATGGGTGGAAAGCTTGTTTTGCAAAATCTTTTGATTGGCAACCCGCCGGCTTATCAACACGACAAACTGCTCGAATTGAAAAGCGCTGAAATCGAGGTTGATGTAAAATCACTTTTAAGTGATGTTGTTAATATAAGGGAAATCAAACTTAATGGAGTAGATGTTATTCTTGAACAGCAAGGTGTCTCCGGCAACAATCTCCAGGATGTATTAGAAGCAATATCCGGCGGTACAAAAGAAGGCGAAGGGAAAAAACTGCATATAGACAATCTTGAGATTTCTGATATTACGGTTAAAGTCAATCTGCTGCCGAATTCCGGAGAGACCGAGCCCGTGACCCTTACGCTTTCTCCTATAAGAATGACCAACTTAGGAAGTGATAATAAGCTGGATACGGCTGCCTTGTCGGGTGAGATTGTATTAGCTATTGCCACCGTCGTTGTTGAAGAGGGAATAGGGATACTGCCTACAGATATAGTCGGTACCATGACTTCGACGCTGAGTAAAACTATAAACCTGGGTACGAGAATCATAGAAGGAAAAGAAGATATCGGCAGGGAGATAACCGAAGGTCTCAAGAATCTGCTGAAACCCGGGAAAGAGGAATAATTTCATAACTCAATCAATCATTGTGGGACGGAATCGCTCGCCGACTTTCTTGAAGTGGGACAGCGCACTTTCACTGTCGGCGAAGTCTTTTTCTGTGAACAACAGGTCGGTTTGGCCGATATAAATTTGGTCGCCGTCGGCTAAAGCGGTCTCATTATTGATTTTGCCGCCGTTGATAAATACACCGTGCTTGCTCTTCATGTCGAGCGCGAAATACTGCCCCTTGTCTTTATCGAAACAAATCTGCATGTGCTTACGCGAAACGTGCTCATCGAGAATTTGTATCAAAAGGGCCTCATCCCGGCCTATCACATTAGTCCGATGACCGAGGGGATAATAGTCACCTTTTTTAGGTCCTGTCATTATAATGATAGAAGCCATCGCAACTCCTTGAGATAAACATTTACATATGCAGTAGCAGAATCCACAGTCGCCTTGACGTAATATGAATTGTGTAATATAGTATTAGCCATGCACGGTATAGTCAAGACCTTTTTTTGGGGTCTTGTTTCGAAGTTTTACCATTTTGCATAAGCCTTTTTCGGTAAAGTTGTGAAGACATTATACATTTGCAGTGAGGCTTGCTAATGAGCAACACAGAAAAGAAAAATGGTAAGGAGTCCAATGACAAGAGAGTCGGCCCTACACATTCTTTTGACAGCTCAGCAGCAGCCCCGGGAGGGCGGATAGGTCCGTTCCGGATCGAGCGGGAGTTGGGTCGCGGGGCGGTGGGGGTGGTTTACCTTGCACACGATACCAAACTCGACCGTCCGGTTGCCATCAAAAGCCTGCCTGCCGAGGTGATGAGTAATTCTAAGGTTCAAAAGCGATGGCAGCGGGAAGCCCGAGTACTGGCGTCGTTGAATCACCCGAACATCGCTGCTATCTACGAGGAACTGGAAGAGGTCGAAGGCGTCAGCTATCTTGTTCTTGAATACGTTCCCGGCAAGACGTTGGCGGAATTGATAGCGAAAAGTGAGCTCAGACTGGAAGAGGTGTTAGCTATAGCCCTGCAGATAGCAGAAGCCTTAGCGGCGGCACATGAACATGGTGTTATCCACCGCGACCTCAAACCCGGCAATATCAAGATAACACCGGAAGGTAAAGTTAAGGTTCTTGACTTCGGCCTGGCCAAGTCGGTTGGCGATGAATTTCTTGGCCGGCAAACAACCGTCACCGAGCCCGGCCGTGTTTTAGGGACACCGGCCTATATGAGTCCTGAGCAGGCAAGGGGTAAACAAATCGATAAGCGCAGCGATATCTGGTCATTTTCCTGCGTGCTGTTTGAAATGCTGACAGGTGAAGTTCCATTCGAAGGCGAGTCTGTATCAGATATGCTGGCTAATATTTTGCACAAAGAGCCTGACTGGAAGGAACTGCCGCATAACACACCGGCCAATATCGTCGTTTTGATGCGTCGCTGTCTCGAAAAGGACCCGCATCGGCGCCTTCATGATATCGCGGACGCCGCAATTGAAATAAATGAAACCTTAAACCTTCCTGCGACCGCCCCTCCGATGACTACTACTTCCTTCGAAATCATACGTCCGACCGGTGGAAAGAAACTGAAGGTAGTTGGCACGGTTTGTATCTTTCTTGGGATTATTATGGGTGCTCTGGCTATCTGGAGTTGTTTGCATCCGGGTTCACTGCAAAAACAGCCGGTAAGAAGTTTTGCCATTAGTCCCCAAACGACCCTTGCTATAGAGGCCCTGTGGCACCATGCCCTGGCCTTTTCTCCTGATGGGCAGTGCCTTGCTTACGTTGAGGAAGGTAGCGACGGCAGGAGAAAAATCTATGTGCGCGAGCTGGACAAATTCGAGGCAAGACCGCTGCCGGGCACAGAAGGCGCAATCAGTCCTTTCTTCTCGCCCGATGGCCAGTGGCTGGGCTATGTCGATCATTTCCAGAGAAAGCTCAAGAAAGTATCTGTCAAGGGCGGTGAGCCTATCGTCTTATGTGAGTGCCTGCAATTTCGCGGCGGAAGCTGGGGTGCCGATGATAACATAATTTTTACGCCTGCCGGAGGTTCAGCCGATGAGAGCGGCCTGTGGCGGATTTCTGCCTCCGGAGAGAAAAAGGAGAGATTGACAATCAACGACCCGAATCTCGGTGAATATGGACATTTCTGGCCGCAAATCCTGCCCGGAGGTAAGGCTGTGCTGTTTACTAACATTGGCCAGGGATTTGATGCCCATCAGATCGAGGTTTATTCGCTTCAGACAAACAAACGCTGCTCCATATTTAAAGGTGGGTCTTATGCGCAGTATATTCCCACAGGTCACTTAATTTATGGTCGTAATGAGACCTTATATGCAGCGCGTTTTGATATTAAGCAACTGAAGATAATTGGTCCTCATATTCCTGTCATTTCAGGCATTATGACCCCGTACAGCTGGTCGGCGCAGTTCGCCGTTTCACCGGAAGGTTCCCTCGCCTATATCCCGGTTAAAGCTCGCAGCACAGAACTTAGCCCTGTCTGGGTTGACAGACAGGGGCAGGCCAAACCCTTGCAGGGAGCAACTCCACGCGGGTATATTAATGTCAGGATTTCACCGGATGGAAAACAGGCGGCTTTTACTATACAGGATGGAGATAATGAGGATATTTGGATATACGACCTGATGCGTCATACGCTAAACCCGCTTACATCTGATGGCTCCAGTGCATTACCGTTTTGGGTGCTTGACGGTAAGTTTTTGCTGTTCAGTTCTTATCGGACTGAAAAGCCGCAACTATTCAGGCAGAGCTTAACGGGCAGCGGTTCAGCAGAGCTGCTCACAACGCTCGAACAATCTGTGGGAGCAATGACCTCCTGTTCCCCCGGTGGTAAGGAATTTTTATTTGCCAGGTCTGACCCGAAGCATCCAGGGCTGGACCAGGACATCTGGGTAGTCCGACTAAAACAGAACCAGGAGCATTCTCAGCAGCCTTACATTCAGAGGGACATTAATCAGAGAGAAGCAGTGTGGTCACCCAGCGGCCAATGGGTGGCCTACAACTCGGATGAGTCCGGAAGGTGGGAGGTTTATGTAGAGCCGTATCCCGGCCCTGGGCCAAAGGTCCCGGTTTCGACCTCAGGCGGTCAGCAGCCCATGTGGTCACGGGACGGTAAGGAGTTATTTTACCGTAACGGTATTAAGATGATGGCCGCTGCCGTTGAGACCGAATCTCAGTTCAGAGTGACCGGGCATATTGAATTGTTCGAAGGACGGTATCTGTCCACTGCAAGTTTACAAAATTATGACGTTGCACCTGATGGGCGGTTCCTCATGATCCGGGAAACAAAAGAATCTACACCTCTCGGAATAAATGTTGTGCTGAATTGGTTTGATGAGCTGAAACGACTCGTACCCATGAAAAAGGACCAATAATGCTTTCATTTGTGCTTGGTTTTAGTTATTATATAATGTGGAAATTGTCAGATGGTCGATGCGAAAAAGTCAGCCGCCTGAAAAAAGTAAATTTATTGAGTTGAGAGGAGATTAACCATGCGCAAGTTTTGTTTTGTTATAATAATTGTATTATTACTCTTTTCTCGAGGAGCGTTTCCAAAAATCACCCCAACAGGAAATCTGAAAGATTTTAAGGTTAAGACGTGTCTGCATTCTGTCAGTTATGCCGGTTTTTGGCGCGGACAGGCCAGACTGAGTGTTGACGAATTTTTAAATAAAGCCAAGCGGCTTGGATTTGACGGAGTGATGTTGGTCTCAAAGCGGCCTCACGTATCTCTTTTAGATTATGATGCGAAGGCTCGAAAGGCCCTGCGACAAAAGATAGAAAAGCTTGGTCTTGAATTGGTCTGCCTGGCCGGCTATACGGATTTTACAGCGGGTATTGATAAAGTCGGTATTCCTAATGTGGAAATTCAGGCCTGTTATGTTGGAGAGCTGGCCAGATTGGCGCGGGATTTGGGTACCGATATGGTGCGAATTTTTACCGGGTACGAACGTCCCGGCATTCCTTTTGACAAACAATATGCTCAGGTGGTTGAAGGATTAAAACTCGCCGGCGGCAAAGCTGCTGAGTATGGCGTTACCCTTGCCGTGCAGAATCATCACGATATCGCAGTTCACCACGATATGATGTACTGGCTTCTCAGCGAAGTCAACCTGCCCAATGTCAAAGCTGCTTTTGATGCGTGGTCTCCAACCCTCGAAGGTTTGAGTTCCGAAGAAATTAGAGCCGCCATTTGGAAGATGAAACCCTTTATAGTCCATACCACCGCAGCCGATTATGTGCGCCTGCCTCGGTATCATTATGACAGCTCTTTAACGAATTATATGCAGCAGGAGACGTTAATTCGAGCCGTCCCGATAGGAGAAGGCATTATTGATTACGAAACATTTTTCGATACGCTTAGGGAAATCGGCTATCAGGGATATGTCACGTACGAGATGTGTGAGGTATTGGATGGCGGGGGTGACATCGAAAATCTGGACAGAACTGCAAAGAAATTTCTCGAATATATGAAAAAGTTCCAGTGAAATAAGAGACGATAAGCCCCTGACGCCGGTTCATTTTTCAGATTGTTGGTTATTATCCCCTCCAGGGACGCTGCCTGTTTACTTTGCCTGATAAAATATCTTTGGCAATGATAACATCTTCTCTGACCTGAAAATCAAACATCCCTGCACAGATGAAATCCGCCCCGTTTTCAAAGGCATACTTAAAACCATCTCTGGGTTGTATTGCTCCTGCAGCCATGACCTTATAAGCTATCCAGGGCTTGTCCACTTTTCTCATAAACTCGATGGTTTTTTCCGGATTAGCCGACCAGACGTTATCCTTAACTCTTTGCTTGGTGAAGGACCAGTAATCACTGCTGTGGAGGGTTTTCATATAAAAATCGACGTCTATTGACGCTTCTTCACACGCCATAGGCACTTCTACATTGTGACCTCCAATGCCTGCAATGGCGCCGTTTTTCTTGATGAATTCGACTGCTTTTCCGAGAAGGTCCACCCGGCCTTTCTCGACAAATGTGTCCGCAACGCCGCCGTGAACATAAGCTCCGATAGCTCCGTTATCGATGGCCGCTTTCGCCTCGCCTGTCGGATCATCTGATGTCATTTTCACTTGAGCTATCCACTGTAGTTTGCCGCCTCTGTTATTCCAGTATTTGTTCATAATCCTTATGCAGTGCTCATCGAGCCGCAATATCGCGGTATTGATTCCACATTCTTCACATATCTCGAAAGTTTCCATCACTTTATTGTCGGTGAAATATTTTCTCAGCAGGGAAGATACGTATATCAGGTCTCTGCTGTGGGCGAATCCGCTGATAAGATTTCCGCCTGCGAACATTCTGCTGATTTTAACTTTACCGATTTTACCCATCGGTAAACCTTTTATAGAACCTCTCGGCATTCTCGGGGTCGGCTTGTTTGTCATCGCTGCTAATAAGGCCTTCTCTTCAAAACTTAAGGCTAACGCTGCACCGGTAGATACGGCCGCGGATTTCTTCAAAAAATTGCGTCGATTTAGATTTCCTGACATGATTCACCTCTTTGTTATTTTCTTTGATCAACCATTTTTTGCATGAATATTTTATGTAATCTTCTCTTTTTTGTCCACTATATAATTGCCGAAGCGCAGGGATAATTCTCAAGATGTGACGATTTCGGCCTTGATTCACTTTATAATTGATGCTATAATTATAGCAGAGTTGTTCACTTACTTGTGTCCTCGAAGGGCCCTTTAGTTGAACTGCACCGAATAACTGTAAACAGGTGAGGAGAGGGGATATAAAAATCCTTGATACTATGAACAAGCTGTTGCTTATCTTTGCATTACATTTATTATTGTCAGGCGTCATACCGGCTGAAAGGGTCTATAGTGCCCAGCTACCTTTGGTCATCAACGAGTTCCTGGCTTCTAATAGCAGTTCCGCCCAGGACCCTCAGGGCCAGTATGATGACTGGATTGAAATCTACAATTATGGCTCTGTTGCTATTGATATAGGTGGTTTTTACCTGACGGATGACCTGTCCGCCCCGGCCAGGTGGCGAATCCCCGGTGGTATTCCAGCTCTCACTACTATACCTCCACATGGCTATTTATTAATATGGGCCGACAATGATACTGCATATTCCGGGCTCCATGCCAATTTCAAACTCGATGCAGGTGGTGAGCAGATTGCTTTGTTTGACTACGATGGAAGTACTTTAATTGATAGTGTTGTCTTTGGTGAGCAGGCTGCTGATATTTCCTTTGGCCGCTACCCCGATGCCGCTGACAACTGGAAGTTCTTTAGTTCCCCCAGTCCCTCGAGTGAAAATATCAGTGTGTATCAGGGTTTTATTGATGAGGTAAAATGCAGCCATGAGCATGGCTTCTACGATGCGCCTTTCTCTGTAACTCTCGCCACTGAAACCAAAGGTGCTGTAATATATTATAC
>JABMRO010000412.1 GCA_013202635.1 Planctomycetota bacterium | reverse complement strand
GCCCCTGCGACATACTGACCTCTTCCTGGTGGTTCTGTGTTAACTGAATCGACCATACGCAGCCTGGACAATCCCATTGGATCTCAGTATAATATTGAAATACTCTTAAGGATCAACAAGCACTGTTTTTTCTGGAGCAAACAGCGTTAAGAATCTGCTTTGGCTGTTAATGGTATTATGATGAAATACAATATTTTATTTTGTGCCTTAATCCTTATAACACCGGTAACATTCGCGAATCTCCCCTCGCTCGAAATCCTCAACAGTGGCGTTTTCAGCCAGGCGCTGGAACATCTCCCTCATGAGTTTAATAATATTGAAGAAATCATATTCGTCCAGCGCGGCGGATACGAAGATCCACACTGGTACGCAAATATTGGCTACTTCTGTGACAATGAGAATGATCCTGCCTATACGACGGGTGCACAGCTTTGCAAACTAAACTTAAAAACCGGCAACATTTCCATCCTGTTAGAAACAGCCAAAGGCTGTATCCGCGATCCGAAGGTCCACTACGACGCAAAGAAAATCATTTTTGCCTGGCGAAAAGAGGGATTGCAGAATTACAATCTCTATGAGATTAACGTCGACGGTACCAACATCCGCCAGATTACTTCAGGGCCTTTCGATGATTACGAACCTGAATATCTTCCCGACGGCGGCATTGTCTTCATCTCTACCCGTGCCCGGCGATGGGTTGGATGCTGGATGACCCAGGTGGGCACGATCCACCGCTGCGACGGGGACGGCAAGAATATTGAAATGCTCTCATGCAACATCGAACACGACAACACGCCGTCTGTGCTGCCAAACGGACAGATTCTCTATATGCGATGGGAATACGTCGACCGCTCCCAGGTAGAGTTCCACCATCTCTGGACGATGAATCCGGACGGCACAAATCAGGAGATATACTACGGCAACGAAGTTTCATGGGGAGTGTTCCTCTCCTGCCAGCCAATCCCGAACGACGAGCGCGTTATGGGAATCTACTCGCCCGGCCACGGACACCGTGACCATTACGACTGGCTGTCCTTCTTCTCCAGAAAATATGGTCCCGATGATCCGCGTGGACTTGAACATATTCTGTTCCCATGGGGCAAAGGATATCTCGCCGACCCCTGGCCGCTCAGCACGGAAACCATACTCGCCGCCGAACTGGGCAAATCCCGGATTGTTTTCGTTACTAAGAACAAAAACGACGATAAATACACACCGCACGCAATCTACGAAATAAAGAACAACGAAAAGAAATGGATCACACAGTCGCCCCGTCCCATCATCAAACGGCCCCGCGAAAGAATTATCCCAAAACGTTCCGATTCGGGCAGCCCCAATGGAACACACATCATTGTTGATATTTATAACTCGCAGAACTTAAAAGGAATCAAACGCGGCGAGATAAAAAAGCTGCTCATTATTGAAACCCTTCCTAAATCTGTCAACTTTTCCGGAGGGCCGGACACATTAAGCTGGCTCGGCTCATTCAACCTCGAACGAATTCTTGGCACCGTTCCCGTCGAATCCGATGGCTCGGCATATTTTGAATTGCCCGCTAACCGCCCCGTTTTTTACGTCGCTCTCGATGAGAATGACCTCTCGTGCAGACGAATGCAGAGCTTCACCTGTGTAAGGCCCGGCGAAACAATGTCCTGCATCGGATGCCACAACTCACGGAACCATTCAAACACAAATTCTGGCAACGCACTCAGAATCAAGGCAATTCGCCGCTCCCCTTCGAAGATCAAAACAATCGAAGGTATAGCAGATGTGCCGGACTTCATGCGAGACGTCCAGCCGGTCCTCGACAAATATTGCATAGGATGCCATAACACTGAAGATCGAAAGGGACGCCTCTGTCTCGAAGGTGACATGGGAGTCACATGGTCAATCAGTTACTACTCGCTTGCCATGAGAAGCCAAATTGGCGATGGTCGTAACGGTCTCGGCAACCAACCTCCGCGTTCACTCGGCTCAAGCGCATCACCATTGCTTCGTAAGCTCGAAGGAGGTCATCACAGCGAAAAGGCTTCACGCGAAGACTGGCTGAAAGTATGGGCATGGACCGAGGCCGCCGCACCATTTTGTGGAACTTACGGAGGTCTTAGAAATCAGAAACAGCAGGATACAAAAGTAGGCGTCTTCGCGAGCCAGGCCGGCGGCGTTCTCCAAAAACGCTGTTACTCATGCCACAATCCCGACGGAAAAGGAGCACAGAATCGTCTTGTCGAACCCTTTGATTGGGAACAACGAAGAAAGCTCATAGATCGTCCCACCGGCCGACATGAACGCCTTGTCTTAAAGGACGACCCGGCACGCTATTTCTCATGGAACGTATTGATAAACGCAACACGTCCTGAAAAATCTGCAGTTCTTCTGGCACCCCTCGGAAAAGAAGCTGGTGGATGGGAAATCTGCCCTAACGTCTTCAAGTCAAAGGACGAACCCGACTATAAAATAATGTCGACCGCTGCGGCAAACTGGCAAGCAGAATGGCAAAAATCCTGTGCATTTGGTTCGCCGACCTTCCAGGTAAACCGCCAGTACATACGTGAAATGGTGCGTTTTGGAATTCTGCCAGAAAACACTCATGCAGAGGACGTAGATCCATACGAAACTGATCGGCGATACTGGGAAATGTTTCATTATAAGCCAAAGACATATGAAGACCAGATTAGCAGAACAACTGAGCCGAGTGACGAGAATCAGTCGTCGTCCATGTAGGGCTACGGGCATGTGCATCGTCATACAAACCGCCTCCCGGCAGTCGCGGGGCGGGGAGGATTGGTTACGCTTCGGCCTGAGTTTGGCCATTGTAGAACGATAAAACACCTCTCAAGGCCGTCCTATAGAAAATCCTGAGCTGGTTTAACTTTCTCCCCGGCTTATGTGGACGTCTTCTGCCATTGTTCTAAATCAAGCGGGGCCTATACCGAATCTGTCAATATAGGCCCCGAATTTATAAATCAATTACAGTAACTGCAAAATTCTACTTCACAGCCAAACCCCGGTTTAAGGTGCCGGTGCATAAAGACGAATATCATCAAAGAACATCATGCCTGAACCGCCTGCAACCGGATTGTTCCTGTTACCAAGGCCGAGAGTAATCGTATTGACATTGGCAAGGTTCACACCCTGGTCGGCAAAGGCCTGGAGGTCGATATTCCAGGCCATCCATGAAGTTATCTGCGCCGCATCAGGATTATCATGATTGACAACCGCGCTACCATTTAGAGCAACATACAAAGTCTCGGCAGCGTTAGCCACACTGCCTCTGAACCAAATCGTCAATGTGTTGACACCTTTGACTGTCCAGTCACGATTGGAAGTCAATGTCAAAGTCGCTTCTGATTTCCCGACAGCGTTGTCATAAGACATCGGCATCGACTGCAAACCTCCGTGAACGATAGTCTGCTCGGCAAATGGAGCATTAGCATTACCAACGACAGAGCCGTTT
>JABMRO010000411.1 GCA_013202635.1 Planctomycetota bacterium | reverse complement strand
TCCTTCATCTCTTCGAATTCCTTAGGGCAGGGTCGTACGAGCAGGCCTTATGACTTCGGAGCGGGCGAGGGTTAAGGGGAAGGTGAGGCTGTTCAAGGTTGTCTCTTAGCGCGATGAAGACTATGATATATTCCAACAAAGGTTCCAGAATTGATGCGAAATCCGAAGAATTTGCCTTCGAACTGACGCCTTACACTGACGTCTATGGTGTCACTTCCATATAAACTATTTGCTTTCAATACTTTATTTTTAGTGAGTTCCTGCTTGTCTATTAGGAGGTCTATAGAGCCCAGTGTAGAAAGAAGACAAAGAGGATGTCATACGATTCGGACAGAACGTTCATACTACACGAACACCTTCGAAAAAAGAAACCCTCAAAAGACC
Organism: Planctomycetota bacterium; assembly: GCA_013202635.1. Lineage (GTDB taxonomy): Bacteria > Planctomycetota > Phycisphaerae > Sedimentisphaerales > Anaerobacaceae > NIOZ-UU13. Next base: position 5,879 of record JABMRO010000411.1, on the reverse strand, counting down.
AACGCAATCTTCTGAGGGTTTAACTACGAGACTTCTAACGACATGCGGCTCAGCGGCAGCAGGGCTGGCCGTTGGAGCCGCAGGTTATGTGGTTCATTTGCGCTTTGGTTCGACTACTTTGTATTCAAAAACTCCAGAGGTGACGTACTCATCTTCCCATGTACTGCCGTCTGGAACAATCAGGAACGAGCTCCTTTTGGGCAGTGGATCGTATTTGACTCTTCCCTTAAATTCTCCCGGTTTGTCGAGCTTCTGAAGGCGGAGAGAGAACGTTAGCGATTCTCTTGGAGGAAGATATAAAATATAGAAGTCAAGCCAACCCAGTGATTTGATCATCATTGGTGTGTGAATCTCAGGATAGGCCATAAGTCCAATTCCAGCTGTTGGCGGGAATTCATCGTTCGGGCTGAGCCAGAAATTCGATGATACCCTTGGATTCCAAATCATTGGTTTAGTTTTGTCAGTCGTATTGGTGATCGTGCACGATATGGCAAGGCTATCGCAAACACGAAAAGCCTTCTTACGCAGAGAGCAACGCATTTCCAGCCCGGACGCGGGTTTCTTGAGGCTTATATCCGGCAAATGAGTCCCTTTAGCGCCTCCACAAAAAGCGCTAACCGCAAGTGCCAGTGTAAAGCCCATGGCCACAAAGAGTGATGTTATCCTAAACATGAGTATCGCTCCTTTCGAAACACATAACGATAGGGCTCAATCGCGACGCGTCAGCGGCGTCGATTTGAAGCCCTTTGTTATATTGCTATTCTAGTTCTGCTTTGAGGTGGTCAGTAGTATTTTCTATTTAATTGGATCTTCTGGCTGAATACATCAAATACGCTTTTCTCGATATCAATCTTATCTGACTCTGTAAGTTCACCTTCATAAAGAATAAGCAAATCATCGTGAGTACCTGATAACAATGCTCGGATATAGACTCCTATTGGAAGAAATTTCTCAATGAAACGTACAATTTTTTCATATCCTTTTGAGGATATACTACTAAAATCATTAACAGGACTTTTCGGCTCGAAACCTCCAACCTTTTGGCGCAATGACTCGATCTGTAAGGCCAGGTAATCAAGTTTATCATCTGTTCCTTCTATACCTTCAGATGGCTGAGCTTCTGACCTGAATCCAAAATATTTCCATAGAGTATTCTTGCCTTTGCTACGCTCTTGAGAAGCGGTGAGGTGATCGGATAGTTTGGATATCTCTTTATCCAGTATCCAGGATTCAAGTGAACTTGAGTATTCCTGATAGTTCATAATGCTCGTATCGAACGGTACTTTATCTGTGAGCTCATCTTTGACAACACATACAGGCTTGTTGAGGGAGGTTCGGATACCAAATTCGAAAAACACATTTGGATTAAGGCAGGACATGTCACACAGAACAAGATCCGAGGTTTCTAAGTTTTTAATGATTTCCGCTTGAATGATGTCAGAACCCTTCGCTTTGGGTGGTATCGGTTTATACCCAGCTTTCTCAGCACACGGAATGAAAAGACAATCAAGGACATGCTTGAAGTGCTCAGCTCCATCTCGAAACTTCTCAATAAAAGGCTTGGGTGTTGTGATAGGCATGATAATAAAGCAACTCTTTTTTTCTGCCATGTTGATCTCCTTATTTGTTGTCCTTTAATAATTGGTCAAGTTGAGACAAGATATTACGGCCTGAATCTATCGCCCAATCCGCAACATCTTTTTCGACCCAGGCTCCATGAGCTGCGGAATTGCCTGCTTGTATTAACTCAAGAAGACCATTAGCAACGTCATGTGTTATTACATTGTCTAATCGCAAATCAAGAATTATCTGTCTGAGTGGTTTATTTATTGGAAAGTTAAAGTGTGATCCCAGAGTCCTGAGTCGCTTCTCTATTTCGATTCGCAATCCAACAAGAGCTAGGCTTGGATCAATGTCAGCAATTTCCAAGTACGAAGCTTCTGGTTTTGGTTGCTCTGAGGGTATTGGTGTATCACCTACAATTTTATCACTTGCAGCCTTCAAATCACGTATTTCAACTTTTGTTCCACCAGGTAATTCAACACTCTTGATTAAAGGTGAAAGCCAGGGCAGGACAGCCACTACGAGCAAGCCTAAGGTTATGGAGTCAATATTTATATTTGGCCAAATTAAACGTACAAGGATAAGCAGGATGGAAATAGACGTGATACTAATTTTAAGTGACGTCAGAGATGATAGAGCTTTTATGAAGTTCCAAAATTGCAATCTGCTCATGTTATTTTCCTCAATATATATCAAGATAACTAAAATCTCTGATTTGTCAATTATTTTCAAAAAAAACCTCGCAATATCGCACCCTACCCTCGGGTATATAGCATTTCTACTAGAAGCCAGCAAGAGCATCGAACCGTCACGCAGACACGAAGTGGTGGAGTGATTAAAACTGGTGTGAACCGCAGGTATAAATGCGGTTAGCGATTTTGACCTTCCGCCTTGTGAGAGTAAATATCGCTCGTTCCCGCAACGAAATCAGTTTTGAAACCGCTTATAGTGAATTCCCTTTTGATGGCGATATAAACAGAATATGCTCGGGTGAACTTTGTGCAGAGAACATACCTGACGAAACCGACAATACCAATTTGAGTTAAAAGTTACCGAAAGAAGGTTACATAATATGAACATAACGAACTGGATTCCCGCTTTCGCGGGAATGACAAAGAAATGGATTCCGCATTCCATCAGAGCGGGATCTTCGACAAGTGCGAAATGACCCCTCCCTAACGGTCGGGGCTCTGTTTCGGCAATTAATAAATAGAATCAGTACAATCCGGCTTTTATTGTTGCGGCGGATACGAGCTATCTTGGCACGAGTAATAAGGTCATTCGTCTTCCGGCCATTCTGGCCGGGCGTTCAACTTTCGCCAAATCCTGCATTAATTCGGTAATCTTTTCGAGCATTGCATAGCCCCTGTCCCGGTGCAGCATCTGGCGTCCACGGAAGAACATTGTGAATTGAAGTTTGTGGCCCTTTTCAAGAAATTCGCGTCCGTGTTTGAGTTTAATCTCAAGGTCGCGCGTATCGGTTTCCGGTCTGAGCCTTATCTCCTTCAGGGAAACATTGTGGTGCTGGCTTTTTTTATGAGCCTCGCGAATCTTGCGTTTTTGCTCATACTGCCATTTGCCATAATCCATTATACGACAAACCGGAGGGTCACTGGTAGGGGCCACTTCCACAAGGTCAAGGCCGATCTCGCGTGCCCTGTTGAGGGCTTCATATTTTGGTACGACGCCCACCTGATTATTTGCCTCGTCAACGAGCCTGACTGTCTCGGCCCGAATTCCTCCATTAACCTTTAAACCTTGTTGTTTACTTATTGTTTTGTCACCTTACCTTTCTGAAAATGAACAAATCATTAATTTACTACTTTTGTAGGTACTCTACAACCTGTAATTATAACTGATATTCTTAAAAATCCAAATCAATTTTTTTATCGGCAATTTTATCTATGGCCATTCTTAAAAACTCATCAAACCCAACCGTTTTATTCTCCCTGAATCCCCGTATTCTTACGTTAACATTAGCGGACTGTGCCTCTTTAGGACCAACTACCAGCATAAACGGGAGCTTTTCGCTATGTGCTCTGGCAATTTTCGCATTTATTTTCTCATTCGAAAAATCGCAGTTGCAGCGTAGAGAAGCTCTTCGGAGCTTATTTTCAACGGCTTTCGCATAATCATTGGTTTTTTCGCTTATCGGCAATATCCTTACCTGTTCGGGCGAAAGCCAGAGTGGAAAACCGCCGCCGTAGTGTTCTATAAGAATGCCGATAAAGCGCTCGAAAGAGCCCAGAACAGCCCTGTGAATCATAACGGGAGTTTTCTCTGTATTATCCTTGTCGGTATAAGCAAGGCCGAACCGCTGGGGCATGGAAAAATCCAGTTGAATCGTGCCTAATTGCCAGGACCTCTTTAGGCAATCTCTTACGTGAAAATCAATTTTAGGCCCGTAAAATGCGCCATCACCCTCGTTGATTTGGTATTCGATAGCTTTGTGCTTGAGGGCCTCTTTAAGGGCGTTTGTAGCCGTTTCCCAAATCTCGTCCGAGCCGATGTGTTTGGCGGGCTTGGTGGATAATTCAATGTGGAAATCCTCGAACCCGAAGGCCTGATATATCTCAAAAGTAAGTTCGATGACGCCTATTATTTCAGACTCTATCTGTTCGGGAACACAGAAAATATGGGCATCATCCTGAGTGAATTGCCTTACTCTGAAAAGCCCGTGCATAACGCCGCTGGCCTCGTGCCGATGGACCAGGCCAAGCTCGGCGATCCGCATGGGAAATTCGCGATACGAGTGCTGGCGTGCCTTGTAAACCAGACAGCCCCCCGGACAGTTCATGGGCTTTATCGCATAGCCGGCACCGTCAACATTCGTAAAGTACATATTCTCTTTATAATTGTCCCAGTGGCCGCTCTTGTGCCAAAGCTCCTCGTTGAGAATGATAGGCGTGCGGATTTCTTCGTATTCGTACTTATCGTGAACGCTACGCCAAAAGTCCACTATTGCATTCCAGATAATCATCCCTTTCGAATGAATGAATGCAAAACCCGGACCGGCTTCGTTGAAGCTAAATAAGTCAAGCTGCTTGCCTAATACACGGTGGTCTCGTTTTTTCGCTTCCTCTAATCTATGCAGGTAATCATCAAGCTCTTTCTTTTTCGGCCAGGTGGTTCCATAAACCCGCTGAAGCATTTTTTGCGTAGGGTCGCCGTGCCAATATGCGCCAGCTACGGACATGACCTTAAAGCTTCCAGCTTTAGCCGTACTCGGTACATGCGGGCCGCGACACAGGTCTTCGAAATTATCCGAGTGCGAGTAAAAACTAATATTATCACTATCGGCGCGGTTTATATTGTCGGTCTTGTATTTATCACCGGCCAATTTCGAAAGGGCATCGGCCCGAGTCATTTCTTTGCGAATAAACGGTTTGTCGGCTTTGACAATCTCAGCCATCTTTTTCTCGATGCGCTCGAAATCGGTCGGCCGAATCGGCTCATCAAGGTCAATGTCATAGTAAAATCCGTCTTCAACGGTCGGGCCATAGACCAGCTTCGTATCCGGCCAAATACTACATATAGCTTCAGCCATTACGTGTGCGCAGCTATGGCGCATCACTTCAAGGCCTTCTTCATCTTTAGAAGTAATGATTTGAATCCCTGTATCGGCATTAATCGGCGTGGATAAATCTACAAGTTGCCCGTTAATTTTTGCTGCTATAGCCGCTTTTGCAAGTCCCGGCCCTATCTGTTCGGCTAATTGCTTTACCGTCGTACCATCGGTGACTTCTAATATGCTGCTGTCCGGCAGTGTAACTTTTGCCATGTATCTATCCGAAATTACCAATCCTTTGCGTATCTATATTCTTTTTTGAGCGTTACTCTGCATAACTTTAACCCAGGGGGTGATTTCTGTCAATATTATTTATCGAGCGATTTATTTGTTGTTTTACAGTGCTTTTGCCTGTATAATAAAAATAGCTCTGGAAAAGTATAAACTAGTAGCGAGGAAGGTAGAATGGACGTCGATCTGGTCTTATTTAAAAAAGGCGGCTCACAAAAGGCTTTTTCTTTGCCGGACAGTACTACGGTAATTGGCCGTCGGCACGATTGTGATTTGTGTATCCCCCTCAAAACCGTCTCCAGAAGACACTGTCAACTGAATCAGAACAAAGAGGCCGTAAACATTCGTGACCTTGGCTCACGCGGTGGCACTTTCCTTAACGGTAAACGCATAAATGAGGCAGCGGTTAAGCCGGGCGATTATATCAGAATAGGCCCACTTATCTTTGGGCTGCAAATTAACGGCCAGCCGGAAAAAATCGTCCCCCCAAAACCGGCCACACCCAAACAGCCCCCGC
>JABMRO010000410.1 GCA_013202635.1 Planctomycetota bacterium | reverse complement strand
TGCCTCGCCTTCCACGTCTTCTGCAATAATCAACAACGGCCTGCCAACCTGAGCAACCTTTTCCAGCAGAGGGATAAGCTCACGAACATTGGATATCTTCTTTTCGTGCAGCAAAATATAGACATCTTCGAGGACCGCTTCGAGGGTGTCGGCGTTAGTCATAAAATATGGCGACATATAACCCTTGTCGAACTGCATACCTTCGACTACGGTCAGCTCGTTTTCCATTCCTTTGCCTTCTTCGACCTCGATGACTCCATCACTGCCGACCTTGTCGATTGCCTTAGCTAAGATTTCGCCTACCGAAGGGTTGTTATTTGCACTAATAGTTGCCACTTTTGCAATGTCACCGTGGCCTTTTACGGGCACGCTGACCGATTGAATGAATTTGGTCACGACTTCGGTGGCTTTTCTGATTCCACGCTGAATGGCCATCGGATTCGCGCCGACCGTAACGTGCTTTAGACCTTCAGTGTAAATCGCTTCTGCCAACACCGTTGAGGTTGTCGTTCCGTCACCGACAATGTCGGAGGTTTTACTGGCCACTTCATTGACCATCTTTGCGCCCATATTTTTGAACGGTTCGGGCAATTCGATTTCCTTGCTGACCGTAACACCGTCCTTGGTTACTTTCGGTGAGCCCCAGCTTTTGTGCAGGATAACGTTTTTGCCGGTGGGACCGAGAGTAACTTTTACCGCTTCTGTTAATTGCGACAGACCCTCTTTTAGCTGTGCTCGTGCTGTATCGTCAAACATTAATTGTTTTGCCATTTTTCATTACCTCTTTTCAATTTTCTTCTTATCATTTTTAGCTCATACTCTGCGAACTATCAACTATGAACTAATGTTTTATCTTTCAACAATTCCGTGAATGTCACTTTCCCGCAGAATCACGTATTTTTCTCCGTCGATTTCGACTTCGTTTCCACCGTATCTTGCGTAAATAACTTCGTCTTTTTTCTTTACGGACATTTTGCCTCGTTTGCCGTTATCGAGCAGTTTACCCGGGCCGGTTTCTATTACTGTACCGATTTGTGGTTTTTCTTTTACAGTGTCCGGAAGAATAATCCCGCCGGTTGTTTTTGCTTCGGCCTCTAATTGCTTGATTACAATTCTGTCATCCAGGGGTTTAAGTTTCATAACTCACTCCTTATCTGTTTTGGTTCTATTTTTTTAATTTCTTATTTGTCTGTGATTTCGAGCACCACGACAGTATTAACAGCGTCCGGTGCCTCACGTGGAATTCTAACTGCAATTTTATCCTCACCTTCACGCCTGACAGATAGTTTAGCGCGTCTCTTATCAGCCAGAAGATAAGCTTTATTGACCTTATTTCTCAGCCCCGATACTTCCAGTCTGCCGTTTGTCGGCCAGTCGAATACGTGAAGATACAGCTTGCCCGGTTTTGCGGTGCATCGTCCCCACGGTAACTTGCCGAGTGGACTGGCCGTCGTCCCGTAAATGCTTTCGCTGTTTACTTTCATCCAATTGCCTATAGCCGCCATGCGCTTGACACTCGCATCAGGAATAAGACCCTCCGCGGTAGGCCCCACGTTTAGAAGGAAATTGCCGCCTTTGCTGGCGATGTCCGCCAGTTTGCGTAAAAGGTCCTCGGTCGATTTCCAGTTGTGGTCATAGGATTTATAACCCCAGGTGTCGTTCATTGTCATGCAGGATTCCCAGTCAACGCCCGGCAGACCAGTTGCCGGAATCTGCTGTTCGGGAGTACCGAAGTCGCCGGCGTATTCCTGGTCGCCTTTGCTCAGGCCTTCCATTCCCTTGCGTCCTTTGCCTACACGGTTGTTTATGAGAATGTTCGGCTGAAGGGCTCGAACATAATTGTACAGGTCCTTACCCTGCGGCTCTGTCCAGTCCTTTATCCATTCACCGTCGAACCACAAAACACCGAGAGGGCCGTACTTGGTTATCAGCTCCTTGAGTTGCGGCTTCATATAGTTTTCTACGTATCGGGCAAAGTTGGGATTCGACTTTTTACCGTCATTATAGCTTGGATAGAAAGGCCTCTGGGCGTCCGGGTGATGCCAGTCCATTATCGAGTGGTAGAAGCAAAGCTTAATGCCCTGTTTCCTGCATGCCTTTGACAGCTCTTTGAGTATGTCACGCTTGAACGGCGTAGCATCAATAATGTCGTAGTCCGTTACCTTTGAATCCCACAGGCAAAAGCCGTCGTGATGCTTGCTGGTGATGACGATATACTTCATACCGGCATTTTTGGCGATTCCAACAAACTCATCGGCGTTGAACTTAACCGGATTAAACTGCTGGGCAAGAGGTTCATACTCCGCCACTGGTATATCAGCTCTTTCCATAATCCATTCGCCGATACCCTGAATTTTCTTACCTTTCCACTCACCTGCCGGCACAGCGTAAAGGCCCCAGTGGATAAACATGCCGAATCTTGCATCCCGCCACCACTTCATTCGTTCGTCTTTGCTCAGCGGGCGTTTCTGCCCGAATAAACCCAAAAAAGGTTTAGATCCTTCTTCCTGGCAGCCGGCAATCACTAACATAGACAGAGCTGCGATTATTACCGCCGCGCTTGCCCTACTCCTGCAGGTACTATCGTGATTACGAAGCTGGGTCATATTGTTGTCCATTATTTTGCCTC
>JABMRO010000409.1 GCA_013202635.1 Planctomycetota bacterium | reverse complement strand
TGTATAGGATGACGGTTGTTTGAGAAAATCTGCCTGTTATACAACCGGCTAATGCAAACTTGACGTGGCTGCTCCTGGTCGTTATCATCAGATGCCATTGAAAAGGGTCGGCCTCTACATGTCCGGAGTCAGAAATGTGGTTGTGTTGTCCGGCCCAGCCCAAAAATATAACGAAGGAGTCGAGTCTATGGCAAAAGTCAGGAAGACGCGGGCAAAGTCGAAAACAAAAACTGCCAAAAAGCCTGTCAGGAAAGCGGTAAAGAAGAAACGCCGTGTCTCGAAGAAGACCAGGTCTAAGGCAGCGGAAGTAGCCGGTAGCGTGGTCGAAGAAGCTCCCGGAAAGGAACCTCCTCGCCACTCCACAGCCGAAGATATGGCGCTGCAGCAACGGGAGATTTCTGTCGCGGAGTTCTTCACAAAAAACCGCCACCTTCTCGGCTTCGATAATCCTCGAAAGGCGCTGCTGACGACCATCAAGGAAGGAGTCGACAATTCTCTGGACGCATGTGAAGAAGCAGGAATACTGCCGGATGTGAAGGTGATTATCTCTCCCAGCGAGGAAGAAGATCGCTTTCGAGTGGCCATCGAAGACAATGGTCCGGGCATCCTGAAAAAGCAGATCCCTATGATTTTCGCCAAGCTTCTTTACGGGTCAAAGTTTCATCGGCTCAAGATGTCTCGAGGTCAGCAGGGCATTGGCATATCCGCGGCCGGCATGTACGGCCAACTCACAACTGGCAAGCCCATCTCCATCACGTCGAAGACCTCGCAAAACAAACCCGCACATCATTACGAGCTTGAGATCGACACAAAGAGGAACGAGCCCCGCATCATTTTGGATGAGACTGTCCAGTGGCCTGTAAAGCAGGGTACCAGGGTCGAGATTGAGCTGGAGGCCAAGTTTCAGAAGGGCCGCCAGTCGGTGCAGGAATATCTCGAACAAACCGCTATCGCCAATCCTCACGTTTCGCTTCAATTAGTGACGCCGGATGGCAAGACGATGGTTTATAAGCGGGTGTCGAAGCAGTTACCCGTTCAAACCAGGGAGATTAAGCCTCATCCCTACGGTGTGGAGTTGGGAGTGCTCATCAAGATGCTCCATGAGACCGAGGCGCGTACCCTTCAATCGTTCCTTCATTCCGACTTTTCCCGTATCAGTAGCAGGGTGGCGAAGACTGTCTGTGAGAAAGCAAAAGTGTACCAGCGCGCTCGGCCGTCCCGTATTGCACGGCAGGAAGCCGACAACCTCTTCAAAGTCATAAATCAGACCAGGATCATGAATCCGCGTACGGACTGCCTTAGCCCGATTGGCGAGGAGTTGATCTTGGTTGGCTTGAAGAAGCAGATCGAAGCCGACTTATACACCGCGGTTACCCGGCCACCTGCGGTTTATCGCGGCAATCCGTTCCAGATAGAAGCAGGGCTTGCATATGGTGGTTTCCTGCCTGTTGAGGGGCTCGCCCGTGTGTTGCGTTACGCCAATCGAGTACCCCTGCTTTACCAGCAGTCGGCCTGCGCGATGACGCGCTCAGTGCTCAATACCGCTTGGCGCAATTATGCTGTCCAGCAGTCCGCGGGCGCTTTGCCGTCGGGCCCCCTCGTCATCATGGTTCACATGGCTTCTGTATGGGTTCCCTTTACGTCGGAGAGCAAAGAGGCCGTTGCTCACTACCCCGAAATCATCAAAGAAATCAAGCTTGCACTGCAAGAGTGCGGGCGGCAGTTGGCCGTATTTATTCGTCGCCGGCGTAAGGCCGCCGAATCCGAAAGGAAAAAGGCCTACATCGAGCAATACATTCCACATATCGCCATTGCATTGCGGGAGATGCTGGAGCTTACCGAGCATCAGGAAAAAACAATGGTCAGACAGTTGACAGACGTCCTCAAAAGGAGCCGATCATGAGCAAGCTTGCCAATCGAATCAAAGAAACTGCCACCTCAGTTCGAACCAGTATCCAGCGAAAAAGCAAACCCACACTATCGTTTCCGTTGCGTTCATTGAGCAATGTGAAGTACCACCCAAAGAAGGGATTTCTTGAGCTTAAAGGTAAAAAGAAGGTTCGAACACTCACTGTCGCCACGGTCAAGACTTTTGCCCAGACCTTGCGTATGATGTCCCAGGCCAAGACCCTCGTGGAAGATGACGAAATAATGACCAAGCGGGAAGCGTATTACGTGTCAAAGAACTGGGACGACGCGCGCTTTGACGAGCAGCCCGAATCGGACACCGTGATCGACGACATAGAATCTCTGTTTGAAGTCAACCGCGAACAGCTCGGATTCATTCCGGAGGAAAAGGGCGGCGAGATCGCCGGCAGGCTCATTGTAATTGACCGTGATTCGGACAAGGGCACCCCCTTGCGCATCGACTGCACAAAATTCGGTTCGGGCGCCTACTCGATACCGAGCTCTGTCGAGCATCTGAAGTTCGAAACAAAAGCCAAATTCGTTCTCGCCATTGAGACCGCGGGCATGTTTCAACGCTTGGTCAAGCACAGCTATTGGCGAAAGGCCAACTGCATCCTCATCTCCATGGGCGGTGTGCCCACGCGTGCCTGCCGTCGCTTCATTCGACGGATCGCTGACGAGTTGAAGCTCCCTGTATATGCATTTGTGGATTGTGACCCATACGGTATGTTCAATATCTACCGCACGCTGAAGGTCGGCTCCGGCAACGCCGCACACATCAACCGCCATTTTTGTGTACCCAATGCCAGGTTCCTCGGTGTTACACCCCAGGACATCGTCAAATACAAGTTGCCCACTCACCCCCTAAAGGATGTGGACATCAAACGTGCCAAAGACGCTCTCAAGAACGACCCCTTTGTACAGCACTATAAGCCCTGGCAGGACTCAATTCGGCAGTTGCTCGATATGGGAGTCAGGGCCGAGCAGCAGGCCTTTGCGGTGCACAATCTCAACTATGTGATTGAAAACTACCTGCCTGAAAAACTTGCCGCGCCGAAGACATTCTTACCGTAAAGCCAGGTACTTCTGGAATATATACGCAAGAGGATCTTTAAAGAATGCATCTTGGTTGATAAAGACAAAAAATACAAATTTTTTATGTTGGCTTTTTTTCATCAAAAATCCTTCATTTTTTAGTCTTAAGGAATTGCTCATGGATTTTGCTGATTGCCCCCGGATGAGTATTAACAAACTCAGGGATGTTCGCCGCTCGGTTGGGCGCCGTAAGATGCGCCAGGAGCACCGGAGGTGTGCTGCAGCCATTCTCGTCGATATGGGTCAGGCATAATTGCGTATAGTCTGAATATGCTTTGGATGAAAATACCAGCCATTTACCATTCGGTGACCAGCTATGCCAGGAATTCATCCGGCTGGTATTACAGAGGAGCCTGCGTGCGTCACCGCCTTCTGAAGGTATGATGTACAGTTCACTATCAGGTTGAAGCAGCATATAGCTTTTAGCCCGGCAAAACACTATCCAGCGGCCGTCCGGCGAATAGCGTGCAAAAAAGTTGCTCATCCCATTGTTTGATGCCCCCTCAACAGGTTCCGGCGTCCCCCCTGCACCATTGTTGAACGGAATTCTATACAAGTCAAACAGGAAGGGCTTATCTGCCGCAATGAAATCTCTGCTTTCGATCGGGGTCAGCCATACAGAGCCTTGATGCTTGGTGTTTCGCAGATCGGGGGCCTTGGCTCGGGCAAAAACAATATACTTTCCATCGGGGCTCCAGGTCGGGTTGCTCTGCACGAACTCTGGATTATCTGCGCCGGGCAGCTCACGAAAGCGGCCTGTTTCTCTATCGAACACACACAGGATGCCCTTGACGGGAAAGAACACTTGTGAAAAGGCTAATTCCGGCTTGGGTACAAAAACGGATATATCTTTAACGGTGCTGATGACGTACCGGCCGTCAGGTGATATCTGGGACAGAAGGCCGTTGGCCTGTTCGGCATTCTCCTGGTCAGCCCAGGTAATAATGTCTTTAGATGCCAACACCATATGTTTTTTGACTGTTGTGATAACATATGAGCCTTTGTTACTGGCATAGTCCACATCCATTGCGAGCGTTTTGCCGTCACGGCTAAATGAATGACAGTTACCGCAGACCGGCAGGTTCTTAAGGACTATTGGTGGCGATACTGAATCGATAGACCCGAAACGCCACCGGATACTGGATAGATCTTTGTCCGCGTCTATAAACGGCAAATTGACCTCACGATAGAATAGAGG
>JABMRO010000408.1 GCA_013202635.1 Planctomycetota bacterium | reverse complement strand
ATTTGAAGCTGACGAAATTCCTTATTTGTGTTAGAAATCGAGGATTTGGTGTTGTTTTTTAGTGTTTTTTGTCGAAAATTGCTCGATTTTCCTGTTCTTAATACTGAATTTTGGATACCCGATTATCCGGCTCAACCATAGCTGTTAGCATACAAAGAAGCAGAATGCCACATACCCGATATTTCTTTAAGTAACAGGTGAAAGTTCCATCTTGTACTTTATAATAGAGATCCCATTCTGTTACGTAACGTGTTGAAAAATAATAAAAAAAGCACAAAACAGTAACAAAAGGGTAATATTCAATTGGTACAATTGCTGCTGTCAAAAGAACAATCTTTATGTTTACGCATTTGAAAAGGAGCTAAAATTATGTGTAAGAGTATCCTAAGAATGGTTCGTTTGTGTTTGATTGTTTGTTCCCTGTCTTTCTTCGCTGGTTGTAAGGAAAAGCCAATCCATCATGCTGCTTATGACGGGGATTTAGAGAAAGTAAAAAAAATAATTGACAAGGATCCCAGCCAAATAAACGTTCAAGATGCAATGGATTTCACCCCATTACACCTTGCCTCCGGCAAGGGACATACCGAAATAGTAGAGTTTCTGCTCAATCATGGTGCTGATACTGAATTAGAAACTTGTACAGGACATACGCCAATGATGCTTGCTGCTTGGTATGCAGGAGATGGGAAGTATGAAACCATAAAGACATTACTTGAGCATGGGGCAAAAGTGAATCATAAAGAAGATGGGGATGGCAGTACAGCATTGCATTATGCTGCAATGTACAGCGGTAAAGAAGTAATGAACTTACTCATTTCATACGGCGCCGATGTTAATGCAAGAGATGAACATCAAAGTACCCCGTTACATCAGGCGGCTATGCTCAACAATATAGAGGCGACAAAGGCGCTCGTTGAGCATGGGGCGGACATTTTTGCGAAAAACTATCATGATTACAGTAAACCGCTGGCTGACGGGCAGTACATTCGTCCTTCAAGAGATAACATGAATAAAACTGCAAAAGAAATAGCGCTGGCAGCCAGACCGGGCCCCAAATACAAGGACAAATACAAGGAACTGGCAAAATACCTGCAGACAAAAGAGGAAGAAAAGGAAAAAGGCGATAAATAGAGAAAATAGGGATAGTGGGGCTATTGAAAAAGCTGTTTTTTTGTTCTGGCTTGGTTTTTGGTCATTGAGTTTTTCTTTAGATAACGATTTTCCTGGGATTGGTGGGAAGTTTACTTATTGCAATCTCAGGTTGACTGTGTGCCGACAAGAGCCGAAGATAGAAGCAAAGTTGCGCAAATAGTAAGCCCACAAAGGCCGCCAGGCGCTTGCAGTTAATTCCCGTAACTGATAATATATATGCCAGAATAAGAGGGCTGGTTTGAACAAAATGAGTGGAATCGTGGAGAATATTATGGTATCGACTGGAACTACAATCCCTAAGTCCACAATTCGTACAGAGAAGCTTCAATCAGGTGTGCGAGGACTCCTTCTGTGGCTTTTTGTGCTGGCGGCAATGCCTTTCATGTTTGGCTGTGGGTACCATGACAAGTTACCATCTCATTTCCAGAAAATCTCTGGTCGCGCAAACGCTTTTTGCCTGCAAGTGATAGAGCCGGGTCTTTTCGACCCGAGGGAACACGTTAAGAAGATACAAGTATTTGAGTTCCCGGATGGTGGCCATGGTCCAAAGCCTGAGCGACCCTGTTGGGAAGTGGTTGCTGATCCCCCGGTTCGCGCGAAAGGCATTGAGGATGTTGTGGCTGGGCAAGTCCCAAAGGGGTTCAGGCAAGTCGTTCCACCGCCATCGGAAATATTCAAACCGATCCCGGGCAAATGGTATAATATCTCTGTCACTATTGCCCATCCTCAAGCTCGGCCCTATGAACCAACGTCCTGGAAGGCGGAGTAGGGGGGGGGGCTATGGACGCACCCTTCTTTTAAAATACCAGGTACGTTGGGGCTGTCTGCTTTTATGTTTTAGGATTGGAGAGTATTATGAGAAATTTGTTAGTTATTATTTTTGTCTTTTTGGTTTTAGCCGGGGCGTGTGAAGGTCAAGAAAACACCGACAACGGAGAAGAGGCAAGAGCGGGGGTTGTTACGGCGCATTCTCGGGGGCTTCATGGGTATATTGGCTACAGTGCATCCCGGCCGGGGGACCGTGCGCTATACAGTGCGGGTATGGGTTTTTATTCTGCTGTGTGGCCGCTGATTGATAAACCTATTGCCAACTTTCAGATCGGCCTTCCCAGCGCATGGATCACGCCGGACAACTCGGACAATAAAGATACTCCGCTTGCTCCGATTGGTACATACGCCAGAGACAACTGGCCGAAGCGTGGGCCTACCTGGGGGAGCGTTTTTCAGACCGTGGAAGGTGGTCTTGGCTATTGGGCGCGCAATCGATTTCGATACGGCCCGCCGAAATTCAGTATGAATGCCACGCCGCAATGTTATGACTATGAGGTCGGCTCGCCGGGGTGGTCGTTTTTCTATAGCAGCACAGCCCTGCCGGACAATCGATTAGGTATCGCCCAACTGAGCAACCGATTGCTTATTCCGCCGGATGCACTGCCTTTCGAGGGTAATCCCAACGGCAAGTTTTTGGGTTATACATACATGGCATTGCCCTTTACCAAGCCTACCACCGGGGACCCACCCACCGGCGATCAGGCCTGGACATGTTTTCTGAGTGCGGCCAACTTCAAAGGACCGATGGCCTATTATATCCCGGAGACCTGGAGCAAGACGGGCAAGCTATTCAATTATCCATTTATCTACGGAAGGGGACTCGACGCTCGGCTGGGGAGAATGGGCGGCGGGGCGATGGAGATTAACACCGTGCCGCGTTTTGATTCGCAAGACTCCGAGGGTGCTATCTATTCGAAGCTGCCGAAATTGCAGTTTCCGGTTGACGAGCATGGGAGAACGCTGCTTGTTCAGGACGTGACGTATTACTCCAAGGCGGCTTTGTATGACGCCTTCAAGGCATGGAGGGACGGCGGGGCGTCCTGCTCCGGACGCTTCGACGAGAAGGGGGCCTGGAAGTCGAAGCTGACGACTCGTACAACGCGATTCGATCAGGCGGGTAAGATAATGACCGGTATCGAGAAGGTCTTTAATACCGGGATATTTGAATCAAATGTGTGGGGGCTGGAGTGGTACGATGGCACTGCCGGCGCCAATGGCTATTTCCCGCAATATTACAAACATGTGGGAGACGAGCGTGTGGCAGTATCGGCCGCGGACGTGCCTGCGGAAACGAATCTTCTTACTAAGGAATTCAAATTAGCGGGGCGCGGTAAGCCCTATACCTCATCGGCCAGCGGGGCATGGACGAATCCAGGGCCGGTGCGGGGGCCGTTTACTGTGAGACTCGGCGACGGATCTTTGGTGACATACTGCTGGTATCGTTTTGTCGATCAGCCATCT
>JABMRO010000407.1 GCA_013202635.1 Planctomycetota bacterium | reverse complement strand
GGCGGCGACAACCTGGCGGTGGCCTGGCAAGGCCCTGACAGCCCGGAACGGACTGTCATTGATGGCAGTTTTCTCTCTCCGGCCCCATGGAACCCCGTCATCTTGAAGGCCAAGGATCCGAACCCGGCTGATGGTGCTGTTGATGTAGATTCGGCGTCGTTGGAATGGGGTGTGGGACCAACGGCTGTTTCCCACAAGGTATATCTGAGCACGGACGATGTTATTGATGAGGTCAATGACCTGGTTGCTGAGACCGAGCTAACAATACACATCGAGACTCTGGAACTGGCAACGACCTATTATTGGCGAGTGGATGAGGTTGACGCCGATGGAACAACACATGAGGGTAATCTCTGGAGCTTCACGACAATTCCTCTTGAGGCCCACTTCCCAAGCCCCTTGAATCTCGGTACGTGGATACCTCTTGATGCCCAGTTCAGTTGGTCGGCAGGCAAGGACGCAATTATGCACGATGTGTACTTTGATGTTAACGAGGCACTCGTAGCGGCTGGCGACCCAAGTACATTCAAGGGCAAGCTTATGGTTACATCTTTTGATCCCGGTCCACTGGATCCGGATACGACCTATTACTGGAAGGTAGATGAGTTTGCGCTTGGTGTAACTAATCCAGGTCCGGTCTGGAGCTTCACAACGCTCGATCCGGAGGCGGCCATCGATCCGGATCCAGCCGATGGTGCCGAGGATGTAGCTGATAGCGTCACTCTTAGCTGGAGCGCTGGCGAGACAGCAGCCTCGCACGACGTTTACATAAGCACTGATGCGAATGCATTAGGTGATGCTGTAACAGTTGAAGAAGCCGCGTTTACTCCGGCTGCTACTCTCGACTGGAACACTACTTACTATTGGAGTGTCGATGTGAATACAGCCGACGGAGTGATGCACCCCGCCCATGAGGTGTGGAGCTTCAAGGTTGCCGATTACTTAATCATTGATGATTCGCAGACAACTCTGGACTATGACAACAGTGCCGATCCATTTGTCTCCGAAGCTATGTGGGATACACCAGCGGACTTAACGGTCAATGGGGTCAGGAATCTGTCATTCCAGTTCCAGGGTGCATTGCCTCCTTTGCCTCCTGAAGGCAGCATCAGCCTTGACCTAGACACAGGGGCCTACTCGATAACCGGTTCCGGGGCCGACATCTGGGGCAACGCGGATCAGTTCCACTATGGTTACAGGGAGCTGACCGGCGATGCTGTAATGATCGCACGCGTAGCCGATAATGGCAGCGGCACAAACGAGTGGGCCAAGGGCGGCGTTATGATTCGCCAGAGCCTTGACGCCGGTTCGACACACCGTTATATGCCCATCACAGCCGGTGGTGGCAACGGTGCGAGCTTCCAGGGGCGGCCCGTGGCTGACGCGGGATCGATCAACGTCGATAGCGGCGAAGTTGTAGCACCTCCGTACTGGGTGAAGTTGGAGCGTGTTGGGAACGATTTCTCCGGCTCTATTTCTCCCGATGGTGTCACCTGGACGCAGTTGGGTGGTGCCGAGACGGTCGAGATGACGGATCCTGTCCTCATCGGTCTGGCCGTTACCTCGCACGCAGCCGGCGAGTTGCGCACCATGACGTTCGACAACGTAGATATTGTCGGTGACATCAGTGCCGATGATATGTCAACAGATATTGGCTTAGGCGAAGTCGGCAATGCTCCCGCGCCGATATATGCGGCATTGGAAGATAGTACTGGTGCAGTTGCCATGGTAGTTCATCCAAATCCTGCTGCTACGAATATTGAATCGTGGAAGTTTGAGATTCCGGTGACAGATTTCGACGGCGTGGATCTGACCTCAGTCGCGAAACTGTACATTGGTGTAGGTGATGGAGAACCCGGCGGCTCCGGTACAATCGACATAGATGACATCCGGGTAACCAAACCGGTCGTCATTATGGAACCTGGTGATATTTCGATGCCGGGAGACAATGTCAAGGGCGTTCCGGACGACGGAGACTGGCCTGGCGGCGAATATCCCGCCCTGGCGATAGATGACGATACCGGGACGAAGTTTCTGCATTTCAAGGGCTTCGAACTGCCCACTGGTATCCAAGTAACTCCTTCAGCCAAACAGGTCGTTACCGGTTTGACCTTCACTACGGCGAATGATTCTCCAGAGCGTGACCCGATTACATTTGAACTCTATGGTTCCAATGAGGGCATAGATGGGACGTATGAGCTGATTGCCAGTGGTGATATCGTTGATTTCAACGACCCGAACACTCCGTGGCCGCGGTTCACAATGAACGAAACTCCGATTTCGTTTGATAATGACATGGTATACGATCACTATCAGGTTCTGTTCCCGGCCGTTAGGGACGCTGCAAGTGCGAATAGCATGCAAATAGCAGAAATTGAGCTGATAACAGGCATTCCGTATCTGAATAATGGTGATACTCTGGATGGCCTGGACCATGACAACAGCATTGACATGTGGGATGGTTCGGCTCCTGGTGCAGGTAACCCCGGTGGCGCAGCAGCGCTAACCGAAGATGACGTAACTTACCTGCGCGTCCAGGATACGGGCGATCCTCGGGATTACAGTTCCACAGTCCCGACTCTCAAGACCAACTACAGCCTCTACCTTACCCAATCGATCAATAACGGTCTGGACGGGGCGAGACTTGAGTTCCGTGCCCGCATAGCAACTTCTGGAACATTGGATGCTTGGCGTAAAGACGGAGGCGGAATGGGCAGTACAGGCCTATTCGATTGGCCTTCCGGTGGTCTTGGCGGCAGCTTTGACAATTACGGCAGAGGCAATATTGATATTGCCGAAAAGGGACAAGGCGTTATTTCGTTCTCCCTTTCTACCAGTGGACTTATGGTAGGCAACTCCGGCAATAAGGCCTCTGTAGATGATGCTACCCAGTGGAATACCTTTGTGATAGAAATTGCTGCCTATGATAACGGAAAGTACACAGTTAGTGTGTCCGTCAATGGCAAACTATCAGAGTCATTTGAGGTATCCGCAGGCTCCGGTGTTGTGGAAGATGGCAGCTACATTGCGATCGGTTCACCCGACCTCGCAGGAAGAATTGCAACTGCATTTGATGTTGACTATATCTCGGTTACTAAATGAGAATAAGCTAACATCTATTGCATAGTATAATGACGTTCTTGGGTTTGGGGGCGCTAATAAATAGTGCCCCCAAATCCTTTTTTTTAAAGTATTGATTTGAGAAGGCCCGGAGAGAGTAGTTTGGTACACGGCGGCAACGCAGACCTAAAGCGTCATAGGGGGAAATTTACTCTATGCTGTGAAATCCAAGGACACTGAAAACGTTGATTTGCTTACTTGTTCTTGCTTATAGTCAACGCTGAAAATGCTTATCCGCAAAATCCATAAACCGCTGCCAGTCGTATTCGGTCAGGTTATGGCCGCCTGAACGAACGTGATAACCGATGGTACCTTTTTGAACAGGCTGGTCAAGACCCGGCATCTGCCTGACACCCAGTCCCCTGAGACCCAGCAAACGGTAAACAGGCCCGGCATATCTGCACGCTAAGAATTCACCTCGAGGATCGGCCCATAAGTCCTTGTCAGCACTGGTTACATAAACCGGACGCGGCGCCATCAGTGCAATCAGCATGTGCTGGTCAACCGGCAGGTCGTCCTCTTTTCCATTGTATTTTTTAAAATTCTCGCAGAACCAGTGTGGAAAGCTCTTATTGATACGCTCGACGGTTTCGCCAAACCGCCGGCGGCTCAGCGCCGCCCCGCCGCAGCCGGAGTTATTTGAAATCACAAAGGCGAAACGCTCATCCCTGGCTCCCGCCCAAAGAGCCGTTTTGCCCAAACGCGAATGGCCCAAAACAGTAACACGCCTGTTATCAATGTTATCGTCGGTCTCAAAGTAATCCATAGCGCGGCTCAGCCCCCATGCCCAGGCACCAATTGAACCCCAGGCGTCAGGTGCACGTTCACTGTCGATTAGTTTATCAAAAACCGGGTGCAGCCCATTTTTAAAATCATCATGAAAATCCGGGTCGATATCACCATAATAAATTGTCGCCAGGCCATATCCCCTCTTTAGAATCTTTTCAACATGAAATCTCGAACTGCTGCGGCCTCGAGACTCTTCAGTTGCGCGGTTCTTGACCACTCCATCGCTTCCGGAGCGCATCCACATTTCAGAAAGTTTAATAGACGGGTCGGAGTGGATGGTATGATTGCCGCCAAAATTCAGGACAACAAAGGTGGGAACAGGCTTTTCGGCAGCATTGGGCAGATAGATAAGGATGTCCATTTTGGGCCCATCTTTTGCGCCGGTAAAGTTCACGGTTACCTGTTTGCGAGTGGCCAAACCGGCCAGTGCTTTTCGCTCCCGGTCAAAGACCTTAAAGGACATATTTTTCGGCCGAGCTATTGGCGCACGACCATAGACATATTTTCGAAATAGTTCGAGTATTTCCGGCCGACATCTCGTACGCCATGTTCGAGCATCTGTTACACTTGTTCCATCTAAGAGCACTAACGGATTTGGCAAAGTGTATTTCGGAACTCTTTGCTCGGAATAGTTGGTCTCGGAGCGTCGTTTCGTAAGCTCCTCAACTAAATCAGGTGAGGACCTCCAGCCCTTATTCGCCGCGTTACCGAAAGCATAGTTATTAATTGAAAAGGAAACAATAGTGAAAACAGTCAAATACATTACGAGTGATTTTCTGCTGAACATAATAAAACCTCCAAATTCTTCTTTTGATTTATTAATTGTAATCAATCGTATTGCAACCGGTCAATAACAAAGCCAAAGTATATTGGGATTTTAGTAAGTTAAGATTCTAATAAGTATATTAAAGGATGAAAAATAGTTGAAGTTTTGGAATAAACTTAGCAGCATAGCATCTCGGAAGGTTTAGGGATGTTGCGAAGCAGTGAACTATGAAAATTCCGGACTCAATAAAGAGGATATATTTCTAAAACATAAGGGGGTTATAAATTTTGAATAGGTCGGCTGCATACAACCACCTTGCAAAAAAGCAGTAACTAAACAAAAGGGATTCTTTAATGATTTTTGTATGGTTTATCTACGGCCTGGCTTTTTTCGTCCTTGGACTGGTGGTTCTTGTTTATCCCAAAAAGCCAAGCGTGTTCAAGTTAGCCAATCATATATGGTTAATCGCAGGCTTTGGCATTTTACACGGCATCAATGAATGGCTTGATATGTTCATCGCTATTGGAAAGCCATTTCCGCCGGACATCCTTAAAATAATCCGCCTTGTCACTCTTGTGGGCTCATTTCTTTTTTTGCTTCGATTCGGCACAAAAGTAATTTCCGAAAAAATAAAGAAGTATCGCTTAATTCGATTTCTTCCAGTAGTGTTCCTCGCAATTTGGGGTATCATTATTGTAACAAGCAAGCCGCAATTGTTAATGGGAGATATCTTTGCACGTTATCTGCTTTGTGTACCCGGTACACTTCTAACTGCACTCGGGCTTTTCCTGCAAATCCCTCAATTTAAGCAGGCAAAATTACCGGCTGCCACAAGAAATCTGCGATTAGCCGTAATAGCATTTATTCTTTACGCAGTCTTTGCCGGATTGGTTGTCAAAGAAGCTTCGTTCTTCCCTGCAAGTTTTCTAAATTACACACTTTTCCAGAGTATTTTTAGTGTCCCGGTCCAGATATTCAGAGCTATTTGTGCTATCATTCTTGCATACAGCACCACAAATTTGCTAAGTATATTCCGATGGGAAACTCGGGAAATCCTGCGCAGAAGCGAACTCCGTTGCAGCACAATAGCCTCTGCAACGCCTATTATTTTATTCGTACAGGATCGTGACTCCGTTATTACATTTATTCAGGGCAAAGGCCTCGAGCTTCTCGGTCTCGAATCCGGGGAAATCATCGGACGCCACATACTGGAAGTTTTTCCATCCGTTCCCCAGCTTGATGAATACAGTCAGCGGGCCTTGTCCGGAGAAGAATTCGTTACCACCGTTACTCTTAGCGGCACTACTTTTGAATGCTGTTACTCGCCTCTGAGAGACAAAGAAGGCGAGGTTACCGACGTCATCGGCGTGTTCCTTGATATTACCGTAAAAGTAAAAGCCCAGAAAGAACTGGATAAATACCGTCGTATGATAGAGAAAGACGCTCGAATGGTGGAAATAGGAACAATGGGCTCGACAATGGCTCAACAACTTGACGAGCCTCTATCACTGACACATCTGCTGTTGAAAAGATTGCTCAGTGATATTGGTGGACCATCCGCTCCGGAGGCCGTTACCAGCAGCCTTGAGAAAAGCCTTTCAGAAATCTCCAAATCCATTGAAATAGTTGACAGATTTCGCAGTGCCGCCCAGATATCAGGCAAAACTATCATAGCCCCGGTGGACATTTATCAGATCGCCAAAAGAGTAATGACAGTTTTCGCTCAAAGCGCTAAAAGCGTCGACCTGAATATGGCCCTCAAAAACATGTGTTTTGTGCCTTTTATGTCCATGACTGCCCGGGAAATTGAGCAGATATTCTTTATCCTGATCCAGAATGCCATCGGCGCTGCCGATCCCGACAAAAAGCAGAAACTCATCATCAGTTGTGAGTTCCAGGACAAGCAAATCGAATTACAATTTGCGGATACCTGCGGCTACATTGAGTCGGAAAGGCTGCAACATATTTTTGAACCTTTTTTTACCGGTGAACCGGATGCCAAGGAAAAAAAATTCAACCTGGCTATCGCAAAGGAATTAATCCGCACCCACGATGGGAAAATCGTGGCAGAAAGCCGGCAGGACCAGGGCACAACATTTCGCGTGATACTGCCGGTACAACACGTTTATTAAAGATTAGACTTAGAAACAGGAATATACAGCTTTCGGTGATGCTAAAACAAACTCGCTTATTCAGGTCAGGACCAAACCCCGACAGCAATCAGGCACAAAGTGGACAGGATTAATTATTCCGCATGTCTTTTTGTATCTTGTATTCAACACTATCGACAAGAGCCTGCCATGAAGCCTCGATGATGTTTTCGGAGCAACCGACAGTGCCCCACATAGAGCTTTTGTCCCTCGACTCAATTATTACACGTACACGAGCAGCAGTTCCGGCTTTGGCATTAACCACACGAACCTTATAATCAATCAGATGAACATCCTTAATACCGGGATAAAAATTTACCAGCGACTTTCTCAAAGCAGCATCAAGCGCATTAACCGGGCCGTCACCCTCGCCTACAACATGCTCGGTGATACCGTCCGGCCTTATGAGTTTGACCGTTGCCTCGGTAATCAATTCGCCTGTGGCGTGTTTTTCAACATTTGTATGATATTTCACAAGTTCAAAAGACGGCTTATATGTGCCCATAATC
>JABMRO010000406.1 GCA_013202635.1 Planctomycetota bacterium | reverse complement strand
CAGGAGAATAGCCGCCAGCTTTGACAAGTCTTTTTTGTACTTCTGATAGATACTGCAAAGAGCATCGCTGCTGCCGCACTTGAACTTCCATATGAGCACTTTATCTTCGAGCATCTGTTAGTTACTTTCCCAAGCTCAGGATGACCATCACTTATAACACAACTGAACTACTGTTTTGGGTATATAAAAGTAGAGATTATTTCCAAAATATTATTTTACCAAACAAACACCATTATTCATCCAAATAAGCGCATAAAAAAGGCCGAGCATAAAAGCCCGGCCTGTTAGAATTCGCCGTCCTTATTATTCGTTGCTGCTTATTGATTTGTAAAGGCCACGGGATCAAAAAAAGCTGCGTCCTTTTGCTCCGAGTAATCAAAGAATATATCGTAATATCCTTTGCTTGGACGAACAAAAAAACGGATCGGTAGTTTACTCTCTCGAAGAGCCCATATCTTGAGTGCTTCTGGTGGTATCTCCTTTGCCTTTGCCTTGAAAAGAACAGTCTCTTTTGACGCTGCCGTATCGGCTGTTTCAAGAGGTATAATGCCCTTTACATCGGAAGGGAAGCTTTTGGTGAGGGTATCCAGCGAAAATCGTCCTTTTTTTCCACATAACCTCCAAATGAACGGGGGTAAGTTTTCGTCACCATTCAAAAGTTTCTTTGTAGACCGGTCAAAGATGGTGAATTTATTTTTGTCTTTGGAAAAATCTGCAAAGAATACTGTGTTTCCTTCATGGGCCCTAACTCGTGAATCTTCGGACTTCCATATTTCTATCTTCTTCGTTTTGTTTGATGGGTCGCAAATATATGCTGTTATATTGAAGAACGGCACCGACTCAAAACGCTCGGCGACATCCGCCCATACAACAGATGAACTATTAGTGTCGAACTGTTCTATACCTATGAACACAGCGATAACTATTACCGCTGCAGCGGCTAATTTTGTAATTGGACTTTTCATAATCTTAATCCTTATTATGTGCGGGTGTGTTATTGTCGAGCTTTTCGACTTGGCCCGCGAGGTTAACATATCAACAGCTTCCGGGTGCTTTTGCTTCCACTGCTCGAAGTCCGTCCGTGTTTCTTCCGAGCCGATTGTCTCGCTCAGTGCATCATCGAGCCATTTATCGTTTTCAGGACGTTTCATAGTTATCTCCCGTCAAACCGTTTCGTTTCAAATACTCTGCAATCTTACGTTTTGCTCTGACCAGCCGGCCATTCACTGCCTGTGACGATATATCCAGAACTTCCGAGATATGCGACTGAGAGAATCCATCGAAATAACGCATCACAACAAGCTCTCTTTCTGACTCTCGAAGGCTCCATACGGCCCGGCGAATCGCCTCCCGGCGGTCCTCCGTATCGTCTCGCCTGACAACAGCAGGTTCATTGTCCGGAGCAACTCCTCTGCTCTTGCCGGCTTTTATCATTTGCCTCGAAATGTTCCTGCAAATGCCGGCCAGCCACGCTGCAAATCTTTCTTTACTTTTCAAACTCCCTATATCTCGGCAGGCTATCGCGAATACTTCCTGCGCTGCATCTTCTGCCAGGTCCCTGTCGGACAGCATCGAATAAGCCAATGCCACCATAGGACTGTGATAACGCTCATAGAGAGCACCGAAGCTTTCCAAATGGCCGTTTTGGGCCGCTTCAACTAATTGTGTTTCTGAATTCAATTTCACAACTAATCCACCAGTTCATAGAACTAACTGATATCAGTTTCTATAAATATAGTGTCATTTAGCGCAGAAAATGTGCGCAAAAAAGTAAATTTTTCAACATGTTTAGCCCCCAAATTTATCGCTGGATTTTAATATTCTCAGGATATGTTTGTTGCTTTTCCAGTTTCTTAAGAACATATTTGTTCCACTTAGTTGAAGCATTTTCCCACGATGCATTCTGGAAATCGTATTCCGGCAAACTTTCTTGTTCGTCACTTGATGCTTTTCGCAATGTAGGTACCACATCACATTTTGCAATAATTCGGAACTTCACATCACCATTTTCATGTATCCCTCGCAAACTTCCAACCATTAGTTTTCCTTCATCGTAGGTATTGTCCCTCGAGAATCCCGTGTTCGTCACAGAGCCAGTGCTATTTTGGCCTACATACTCTTCGTCTGCTAACTCATTAAACGTAACCCAATACATTATCTCAGGCTTAACTCTGACGTTTGGTATGTCATAAGTCACATACCCGCCATGTGGAATAGGGCAGTTTTCTTCAATCCGAAGCCAACAACGGGCCAGTTCCTTTCCTGGCTTTTTTTCTTCATCTTTAAAGATACAGACCCTAATCCATCCTGCAGCGTTGACAGGGTATGTGGCCAACTCCACAGCCTCGATTTTTTTACAGTGGGGGACAAAGCTTTGAGCAAAGTCTCTAAACCCTCCTCCAGATATCCCTTCCATATACTCCACACTTATGCATGCGTTTGTACGCCAGTTTGAGATCGACGCGCGCCAGTCAGTGTGGGATTGTTCCTTAAATACGTAAAAGCTTTGAGGTGCCGCGCATCCAGCCAGGATTGCAGGAGCCATTGTGATGCTCATACAAATTATGCGAATCATGGTTTCAGCCTGTTTTACCATCAGGTGGTCCTAACATTTTATATCAAGTAGATTATGCTTTTGAGTCGTGTTCTCTACTATCTATTTTTCAAGCCAATATGGCAAATGTCAATGACATTTTCAAACTTTATTTCGTACATTTTTATGGGAAACATACACACAAATCTTACTGTTGTTCACGTTCTCTCGTCTCAAGTTGTTTACTTCTTTGCACGCTCGAGCGCTTCTTCCAGCGCTCCGAAGCCCTCATTCCATTCGTTAAGGCGTGTAACGTTCTTTTTCCTGGCTGTTTTCATAAACTCCTCGAAAGCGCCCTTGATTGTCTCCGGCATAGGCCAGTCGGCGCCGATTTCCCCGGCCTTTTGTCGCATCTCGTCCCAGCGCATCATAAAGGTGTACATCACGGGAAGCTGGGCGACCTGTACCCGAAACCGCATATCAGAGTCATTCTTAACTGCCGCTTCAGCGGCCTTCAGATGTTTCCAGCCTTTGCTGAGCGTTTCGAATGAAAGATATTTGGCCGTGTTCTTTTCAAAACAGCCCAGCCAGTCCTCACTGGCCTCAACGGCATCGTGCGTGACATTTAAGTAATCCCTGACCTGCCCGGCGGCGGGGCCGTAATAACCCTCGATGAATTCGTCAATAAGCTGTTGTCCATCCCGGCTCGGGTCCCACAACAATTTGGCCAGCACCCACGCCCGCAGCTCCGCCATCTCTGCTCCGTTCGTGGTGTAAGCGCCTTGCTCAAAGATACCTTT
>JABMRO010000405.1 GCA_013202635.1 Planctomycetota bacterium | reverse complement strand
TCTTTATACTTGAAAATCAAGTTCGTGTTGGTGATGTCGCCATAGTAAATGGCACTGGTGGCCTGGTCGAAAGAGTTAATTTCCGAACCCTTGTATTGCGCGACTTGGGGGGAATTATTCATATTTTCCCAAATGGCACTGTAACGACACTCAGTAATTTGACCAATAATTGGTCTGCTTATGTATTTGATATCGGTGTTGCATATAAAGAAAATACCGACAAGGTTATTGAGGTAATGAATAGAGTCGGTTCTGAAATGAAACAAGATGAAATAGTTGGATCTTTCATGCTTGAAGAACCAGAAATTTTTGGAGTAGATAAATTTGATAACTCTGCTGTTGTTATTAAAGGCAGGATAAAGACAAAACCCATCCGCCAATGGCAGGTGGGCAGAGAATATTTACGCAGAATCAAGTTGGCTTTTGATAATGCTGGGATCGAGATACCATTTCCACACCAAACTCTCTATTTTGGAGAAGCGAGTAAACCAATTGAAGTAGCTCTTTTAGAAAAGCTGAAAGGAGAAAAAGTAGTCACATAATTTTCAAACCTTCCAAAGGCTTCAGCAGTTCAGAATGTGAAATTTTGGGATACTATAGGTTCTCTATAACAATAAGGGGATGCTGAACAAATCGTTCAAGAGGGAAAGCAAGAAGCGCGGTTAATTTTGAAACTTGATCGTCATAATGTTCCGGCTTGGAAGGTGCTCCTACCAATAGCTGCCCCTTAACTTAAACGTTATACGCAACTTCTAACGGTAATCCTCAGTATTCCCCTTTGTTAGAAATCATTTGTTGGTAGATACCGTTCTTGTCAAGCGAAAGCTGGTTTATGATTTGGATCATACTTTTTGCCAGTTTTCAAGATTCCAAAGATAATGTGAACCAGTTTCCGCATAATCGCACAAACAATGACTTTCCCGTTCTTACCTTTTTCTTTTAGCCGATTATAAAAAGTGATTATCAAAGGATTGTATCGAATCGATACCAGTGCCGGCATATAAAGGGCTTTTCTAAGACGTGCGTTACCAGTCTTGCACAGCCTTGGTTTTCCTTTAATAGATGATCCTGATAGTCTTTCCTTTGGAGCGAGCCCGATAAACGCCACCAGTTCGCGAACGTTTTTGAATTTTTCCACTTTATCAAGTTCGGCCAGGATAACGGGGATGGTTGCCGTGCCAATACCTGGAATGGAAGCCAGGAGGTCCTTCTTTTGTCTCAGGTTCGGATCTCCGTCAATCAGATCAGCAATCTGACCCCTGACCTTCTCGATTTCCTTGTCAAGATAGTCAATGTGTCCTTTGATCAATGGGATGACGGATTCATGGCCGGTACCGAGTCGGTTCTTCTCCTGAGTAAGCATACCTATCAGGCTGTCGGCTCGTCTCACAAGGGCTCGCAGGGATCTGATTTCGTGTGAAGGCGGAGTCCATGATCCTGGCTTCATGGCCAGACAAAAACGCGCAATAATGCCTGCATCAACCTTGTCGGTCTTTGTGCGAATGAGCTCACTTTGGGCAAATCCCTTGATTCTGGCAGGGTTGACAACACTGACCTTATGGCCGGCTTCATGAAGATAGATGGCTAAATCTTCTCCGTAATTACCGGTGGCTTCCATACAGGCCGCAACCCGCTCAATACCCCATTTCCTGAGCCAAAGAGCCAGAGACTCAAAACCATCTGGTACGTTCTTGAATGATCTGTTCTTGATTTTGCCCTCTACAAGCAATGCTACCTCTATCCTCTGTTTGGCGATGTCGATCCCGAGAATTGGTGCTGACATATGAATCCCTCCTCTCAATTATAAGTGCCGCCTGATTGGTAAAAGCCCTGTTCGAATCAACCTTGCAAGTACAAACTCATTCCCATGTGGGACGGTTTCTGATACCGTACGAGTTACTGAACAAAGCAGTGGGAAGAGTATCTAATCTACAAACCATGCTCTCAGGCATCAGGTGTAATACAGATTCTCTCTCCCCATTTACCCCGGCGTCCCAGGGTATCTTATAACTTTCGACATCCTTTTAAAACACAAGGTGTTATACGCACAATCAAATACCCCCCTGAAAATGGTATTTTTAAGATTTCGTGTATTATCTTAAAAATACTATTTTTCGGCAAAAACATCCTGTTAAATTTTTAAAGGCATGGAGAGCACTTCAACCAAAAAACTGGGGAGTGATGCTTTTCGCAAGATATCTGTAATTTGCGTTTCTACAGCACTGCTCTCGACAGCATACACATATATTGAAATTTCAAAGTCTCTATCCAAGACGACAAACATAGAAAAACCTTGACAAACAAATTCAGCTTAGGATCGCCGCATAAATAAAATTACATTATAATAGATAACTGTATCCTCCACTACACTTTCAGAATATTATCTTTCATCAACTAAACCATTAGTTTTAAATAATTTATC
>JABMRO010000404.1 GCA_013202635.1 Planctomycetota bacterium | reverse complement strand
TCCTTTGAAAGGGCACTTCAAGGAATCAAGCACCTTCGCGAGAAAAATTTATCTGTTCAGATAAATATCACATTGACCAAGCACAACGCCGGACAATTAGAGGATGTTTACGAACTTGCCAAGTCGATGGGAGCTGTAGCTGTGCATATATTCATGCTGGTTCCGGTCGGATGTGGGCAGGTCCTGGCTGAAACGGACATGCTTTCACCTGAGCAATATGAACAAAAAATGCTTGAGGTATGCCGGCTGGACAGACGCGGAGAGTTACAAATGAAAGTAACCTGCGGGCCTCACTATGAACGTATAATCAGGCAACAGGGCCTGTATCAGGAGCGTAAAAAGCCATCGCACAGCAGCGGCACTGTTCCGGGTAGAACCGGTCATGGGGGCTCTACTCGCGGATGTCTTGCCGGGCTTGGTGTGCTTTTCGTCAGCCATCAGGGAGACGTATTTCCCTGTGGATATTTGCCCATAAAATGTGGTAATGTGCTCAGGCAAACACTTTCAGAGATATGGCAGGACAACGAAGACCTTAGGAGAATGCGTACAAGCAGCAGTCTCGAAGGCAAGTGCGGTATTTGTGGTTATAGAGAAGTATGTGGTGGCTGTCGGGGCAGAGCATACGCCGCGACGGGTAATTATATGGCCGAAGAACCTTTTTGTGCGTATATTCCACCAGAAGCAGCACATTAATTATAGTTAGAATATGAGGTTGAGTGTAAACAATGATAAATATCAGTAAATTATATTGTGATGAGGTTACACCCGGCGATTGGCTTCGCTACGGTAAAAAAGGCTCAGGCGAGCGCGAGGGTGAAATAATCCCGAAAAAAGCATCTGAAAGACGGCCTATTGTTGTCTGGAATATAACCAGAACGTGTAATCTGAAGTGCGTCCATTGTTATAACGACAGCGGTACCGGCAAGGCCTGTAATGAGGTCACAACAAACCAGGCAAAAGCCGTTCTGGATGACCTGGGTCAGTTCAATGTGCCGTCGGTGCTGTTCTCCGGGGGGGAACCATTGACTCGGCCCGACTTGTTTGAATTGATAGAATATGCCGGTCAGCAGGGCATGCGGGCTGTTATTTCAACTAACGGGACACTTATAACCGCTGATATAGCCAGGAAAATTAAACAAAAGGGAGTTTCTTATGTCGGCATCAGTCTTGATGGGATTGGGGAAGTAAATGACAAGTTCAGAGGAGTATCCGGCGCATTTGACAAGGCTGTGCAGGGCATAAGAAACTGTCAGGATGCCGAAGTGCGAACAGGTCTCAGGCTGACTCTGACTAAAAGGAATGTTCAGGACCTGGAGGCCTTGTTTGACTTTTTCGAAGCAGAGAATGTCGAGAGGGCCTGTTTTTATCACTTCGTACCAAGCGGCAGGGGAAAGGCCATTGGAGATGATGACCTCAGCCATGCTCAAAGCAGGGAAGCGATTGAGATAATTTTAGCTAAAACAAAACAATACAAAGAAGCCGGTAGAAAAACAGATATATTGACCGTTGACAACCATGTTGACGGCGTTTACCTGTATCTGAAATTGCTTAAGGAAGACCCTGCCCGTGCAGAAAATGTCTGGAAACTGCTTCTCTGGAACGGCGGGGGGATGTACAGCAGCGGAGTCGGAATCGGGTGCATTGATTTTAACGGCAAGGTGCATCCAAATCAGTTTTGGGGACATTATGATTTGGGAGATATCCACGAGAGGCGTTTTAGTGAGATTTGGCTCGATACAAGCGAACCTTTGCTTAAGGGTTTGAGGAACCGCGGGAAATATGTTAAAGGCCGCTGCAGGCTTTGTAAATTCTTTAATGTATGCGGCGGTAGTCTTCGTGTACGGGCAGACTTGCATTTTGACAACCCCTGGGCCCCGGATCCGGGATGTTATTTGACAGATGAAGAAATCGGCTTAGATGCCAACAAACAGGAAGAATTAAAGCATAGTGGAGAGCTTTTTCAGCTTCCTGATTAACCAAAACCGTGTGCATTTTTGAACATCTTATTTATACCAGAATCATGATAAAAGGCAGCTCCACCAGAAAACTCAATTCTCTCTTTAAGGATTAATTACAGGCATCAATGCAGAAGCTCAGCAGGTATATTATATTTGTGGGCCTCGTTTAACGTAGGCTGTCCCAGACAATAGACTTGTATACCATCCGGTACAAAACCATATATCTTCAAAAAGGCTCGAATCGTTGAGCCGCTTGTAAAAAGTATCTGGTCTATGAAATTGAAATCAGTTTCTTCAGGCTCTATATCAACATTTCTATATACCACCACCGCCTCGACAGCAGCGTCAGCATCAGCCAAATCATCCAACAGCATACTTGAGCCAACCTTCGGCCTTACAAGAAGAATGCTTTTGCCTTTCACAGAAGCTTTTTTAAACTCTTCAAGCAGGCCGGTGCTTGATTCCAAGTTCGGCTGCATATCTACCAGAACTCCAAACGTTTTGAGCTTCTCGGCGGTTGTTTTACCAATGGCAGCAACTTTCGTCGTACCAATAACCCTGGTATCGAGACCAATAGCGTTCAACCGCTGAAAGAAGAATTCCACACCGTTGGTGCTGGTGAATACTATCCAATCAAAAGTATTGAGCCGCTTGAATACCTTATCGGCCTGTGTATAATCATCGAGAGGCACCGATTTAATCAGAGGTCTGTGGATGATAATTCCAAGATGCCTGTATTTGTCCGGATGGGTACCCGGAAGAAGTATCCTCGGTTTTTTTCCAAACCAATCCAGCTTCTCTTTAAGTTCAACAACTTTTCCAACAATAAAAATAGCCGGCGTCCGCATTTGTGCCTTTTGAGTTACTTCAAGAAAATCATCCAAAGTTCCCTGAATAACTCTTTGGTCATAGCAGGTGCCTTTTTCGATTGCTGCAATTTTTGTCTGGCCCGGCCAGCCTGCTTCAAGAAGTGATTTGATGATTTTTCCAATATTTGCGACACCCATTAGAAAGATAATAGTTCCGGCTTTGGGTATTTCTATTTCCTTTTCATCCTTTCGATGCCCCGTAACAATGGCAACATTAGATGTAAAATCCCTGTGCGTGGGTGGTATTCCCCCATAGCAGGGGGCCGCCAGAGCACTTGTTATACCGGGTACAAATTCGAAATCCACTCCCGCTTCAACACATTCTTCGGCTTCTTCGCCGCCTCTGCCAAAAAGTAACGGGTCACCACCTTTGAGCCTGACGACAACTTTGTTGTCCCTGGCCTTTTCAATCAAGAGTTCATTTATCTGTGACTGGGGCATCGTATGCCGGCCGGCAAATTTACCAACAGATATTATTTCAGCAGCCGGTTTAGCAAGTCTCAATATCTCAGGCGGTATTAAGTGGTCATGTAAAATGACATCGGCTTGACATATCAGCTTGTAGCCTTTAAACGTGATAAGTTCTGCATCACCCGGACCTGCACCTACAAGATAGATTTTTCCATATGACATTGTTATATTTCGCTAAATAATCAAAAAAAATAAAAAATTTTAACATTCTCAAAAATAAGAATACCGGCAAGATATGACGTATAAAACTACCAACAACTGGCGAATTTTCACAACCTTTAGCTTTACATTACGACTGTTTTCTAATATATAATATATAGCAGTTGGATCAGCGAGGGTCAAGTGCAAAGATATGGTTGTTATCTACTTCGTTGTTGCAGGATAGAACTCGCGTGTAATTAAATTAAGAAAAGTCACATGGCTACATAGTCTTTAATTTGTTAGTGGTTACTATACCGAGAAGGGGTGTCTATGGACGAACAGGATGGCCGGTT
Organism: Planctomycetota bacterium; assembly: GCA_013202635.1. Taxonomy (GTDB): domain Bacteria; phylum Planctomycetota; class Phycisphaerae; order Sedimentisphaerales; family Anaerobacaceae; genus NIOZ-UU13. The sequence goes on along the minus strand of JABMRO010000404.1, from coordinate 955 downwards.
ACTGGAGGCGCTTCAAAATAATTTTCCCTTGAGCGAAAAGCCTTATGAAACCATAGCGAACAGCTTACAAATTTCCTGTAACGAACTTTGGGACAGGGTACAGAGATTGATAAGCAATGGTGTAATTCGCCGAATTGGAGCAAGTCTTGATTCCCGGAAGCTCGGTTTCTGCAGCACGTTAGCTGCGGTCAGCTGCACGGCGGATATTGTTGAGAAAGCTGCCCAAACAATAGGTCAATTCCATGAAGTAACCCATAGCTATCTCCGTAATGATAATTTCAATATTTGGTTTACCTTAATTGCGGTTGACGAAGAGAGGATTGAATATATTCTTGAGCAGATACGCACCTCTTTATCTCTTGAGCGTTCACAAGTCCTTAATTTACCTATGAAACGTTTGTTCAAGCTCAACGCCCGTTTCAAGGTCGTGCCCTAACTTAAAGAATTGCATTATTTTACCGTTGATAAAATATGTCTTAAAAAACGAGACGATTTGCTGCATTTTTTTGAAAAGCATCCTGCTCCTAAAAATTCTCACATCTGAGAAACAGCCCTCTTCCTATCGGTTTAAGCGTGCTGAGAGCTTAACATTTGATTGAATAACCGAGTTTGTTGTGATAATATGAAGTTTTCACTATCTTTGGTGGATGCAGATAGTAGCCGAAGATAATAAAGAAGTAATGATGGACTGAATTGCTCTGTGAGAAACCATTGTAAAAGAAGTGGGAATGCCTGGTGTGTTTGCCTGCAATGTTACTTTGCTTTGTTTATTATTGCACAACAGCTACCCTGTAAATAGTGTTCGAAACTATAGGTGACAGAATACAACAATATGAAATTTCGCGGTGGTCATAACATATTACTTCAGGGTCGTCCTGAGGGTGTGATAAAGCTGATGCCGGAGCCTGAATATCTTTATCTTCCTTTGCGCAGCCGGCGTTTTTCGTTCGGTGAG
>JABMRO010000403.1 GCA_013202635.1 Planctomycetota bacterium | reverse complement strand
GTGTAAAGTAATAATTGACGAGGGACAATTTCGAAGCAAACCTACTGCATTACTTACACCGGACGAAGTACGAGAGAATGTCGTCCTTGCCTGCCAAACCAAAATCCTTTCCGATATAACTATAACTGTTCCAAAGTCTCATACTTTGGAAACAAGTCAAATACTTATGGACTCGGACGCCCACAGACTCAGTGATCTGCCGTCAGAAGTAAGGGAAGGGATATTTGAGTTCGACCCCCTGGTTCGTAAAATCTGCGTTGAGATGTCACCGCCTACCGTTCACGACCACACTGCAGACCACGAGCGTCTGTATCTGGCTATTCGCGAACAAATTGACGCTCCTATAATGCAGACCGGCTTTCGTATCCTTCAAAAACTTTCCAAATTATTGCAAAGTTGCAACTACAAGGTTACCGTAACCATAGGTCGCCGCGGAGAAACCACCGAGGTCATTGAAGTCCAGCCGGGCAATCACTGCAAAAGAAACTTTGCGGTTGCGGTTGACCTGGGCACAACAACCGTTGTGGCCCACCTTGTCGATCTGACAAAAGCCACTACAATCGATACCGAGGCTACTTACAATAGCCAGATAAACTTCGGCGAAGACTATATTCGCCGAATCATCTACGCAGAAGAAAACGATGCGTTTGATGAAATGCAGAATCGCATCGTCCATGACGTAAACAATCTAATCGTAACATTAGCGACAAGGCAAAAAGTTGATTTGCAGGATATAACTGGTATCGTTTGTGCCGGCAACACTGCGATGGTGCATTTTTTGCTGAATCTGGACCCAACACGAATTCGCAGAGAACCATATATCGCCTCCGCCGGCTTCGTGCCGCCGATTCGGGCAGCAGAAGCAGGTATCCAAATCAATAAACGAGGTTTATTATATTGCCTGCCCAGCGTGGCCGCCTATGTCGGCAGCGATATAGTAGCAGGCGTTCTAACAACGCGAATCTTTACCCATAAAGGCATCTCACTTTTTATCGATATAGGAACAAACGGTGAAGTGGTTCTCGGCAATAAAGAATGGCTCACCTGCGCTTCAAGCTCGGCAGGTCCTGCGTTTGAAGGAAGCGGAGTCAAACATGGCATGAGGGCGGGAGCCGGCGCTATAGAAAAACTGACTATTCTCGATGACGGTTCCATAGAGCTTAAGACAATCGGAGAGAAACATCCGGTTGGCATCTGCGGGTCAGGGCTTCTGGATACACTTGCCGAATTATTTACCAAAGGAATAATAGATCGAACAGGACGGTTCAAAGACAACGGCCATCCAAGATTAACTGTAGGCGATGAGGGCCGGCAGTTCCAAATATCCCCTTCAGATAATGAGCACCATGAAATTGTAATCACACAGGCGGACATCGACAATCTGATACGTTCCAAAGCCGGCGTTTTTGCCTCCATCAAAGTACTTATGGAATCGACTCAAACAACATCCGAGGACCTGGAGGCGGTCTACTTGGCCGGTGGATTCGGAAACTTTCTGAATATTCAGCAGGCAGTTAATATTGGTATGCTGCCGGATGTACCTTTAGAGAAGATGCGGTTTGTGGGCAACACATCCATCGCGGGTGCAAAGACAGTTCTGTTAAGCCGCCAGGCCCTTGAAACAGCAGAAAAAATCGCCGAAGGTATGACATATTTTGATTTGATGAGTCATCCGGGCTATATGGATGAATTTACAAAAGCTAATTTCCTGCCGCATACGGATTTATCATTGTTTCCATCCGTATCAGCAGTTAAGTGCGAGATGTAAAACTAAAACGATATAAGAGATAGAAAATATGGCAACAACAATTGCAGTAAGTGGAAAAGGCGGCTCAGGCAAGACAACATTAGCCGCTATGACTACAAGGTTTCTGCTTGAGCAGGCCGATAGAAAAAGTGTACTTGTAGTGGATGCCGACCCGAACGCCTGCCTGGGCCTGACCTTGGGAGTTCAGCCGGAAGTTACCGTTGCGGACATCCGCGAAGAAACCCGGGCTAAATCACCGAGTAATGCCGGTATGGACAAGTTACGTTCGGTAGAATACGGTATACAGCAGGCAATTACCGAGGCCAAAGGCTTTGATTTACTTACGATGGGTCGGCCGGAAGGGCCAAGCTGTTACTGTGCCGTCAATAATATGCTTCGAAAGTTCCTGGACCAGCTAAGCTCGCAGTATGAGTTTGTGATTGTTGACAACGAGGCGGGAATGGAGCATCTTTCCCGCCGAACCACCAATAATGTTGACCTGCTGTGCATCGTAGCAGAACCAAACACCATCGGTACTCTCACTGCTCAGAGGATTTTTGACCTTTCCAAAAAATTACCGATTGCTGTAAAGAAAACAGGTGTGATTTGGAACAGAGCCGAAAACGATAAAGAAATAGACGGGATAGACAACTTCGGACATATACCTTATGATAAGTCAGTTTTTGAAGCCTCAATGCAGGACAAGACGGTCTTTGACCTTGCAAATGACAGCCCCGCTTTTTCGGCGGCGCGTAAAATACTCGAAGATATATTAGTTTCGAGTTCGCAGGCTACGAACCCTGAACTATAAACGATAAACTATTTTTGGAGGTCTTAAAATGCCAGTTCCTGAAATTGCAGAAAGATTTACCGGCTCAGTAAACCGCCTTACGCTTGGGGCAACCAAAGAAAACGGTGGCACTCGAACCTCGACGATAACCATAGGCGGAGCGAGTAATGTTGTCTATGGCAGCACCATGGCCGATGCCGGCGAAAAACCGGTTATTGCTATGGACGTCCTGGATAGCAAGCCCATAGACTGGCCCGATGTCCTGCTCGAACCTTATAAAGATGTACTGGACAGCCCGGGCGACTGGGCCAAAAAGTGCGTAGAAGAGTTTGGAGCAGAGCTCATTTGTGTAAAATTCGAAGGCATTCATCCGGACAAGGGAGATAAAGATGCCGCCCATGCCGTCAAGGTTACCGAGGAAGTGTTAAAGGCAGTTGGGGTGCCTATTGTGCTCTGGGGCTGTGGAAATGACGAGAAAGATAACAAGGTTATGCCCAAGGTAAGCGGCGCTGCAAAAGGCGAAGACTGTCTTATGGGGACCATAAAAGAGGACAATTACAAATCCTTAACAGCTATCGCTTTGGCTGACGGTCATCACCTCATCTCTGAAGCACCTCTGGATATCAACATTGCCAAGCAGGTCAATATTTTAGCTTCCGATATGGGCTTCCCACTGGACCGAATAGTAACGTTCCAGGCAACGGGAGCACTTGGATATGGAATAGAATATGCCTATTCGATTCAGGAGCGACAGCGCATCGCAGCTCTCACCGGCGACAAAATGATGGCTATGCCGGTCATCTGTGACGTAGGGTATGAATCATGGCGGGCCAAAGAGGCCAAGGTCACAGACGCACCGGGCTGGGGACCGGCCGAGGACCGGGGACCGGCTTGGGAGATAGCAACCGCAGTCTGCCTGCTGCAGGCAGGCGTTGATATCATTCGGATTCGCCATCCAAGAGCCGCCGCTGCCGTCAATAATTTCATTAATCAGGTCTGGCAAAATAAAAAATCATAGAGGCAATCCCATATAATTGTCCATACAAGGAGAAAGGAAAAAATTACTATGATATTAATTGCAGAACGAATAAATGGGATGTTCACCGATGTCAAGCAGGCCATCGCAGATAAAAATAAAAAAGTCATCCAGGACCTGGCCAAAAATCAGACGGATGCCGGAGCTAAGTATCTGGATGTGAACGTAGGTACAGCCGCTGCGGACCAGGAAGGAACGATGCAATGGCTGGTCGAGACCATTCAGGAAACCTGCTCTACACCTCTGTGCCTCGATTCTCAGAAACCTGATGTTATTGCCGCAGGATTAAAGGTCGTTAACGTCGAGAATGGTGTTTTGCTGAACTCAACGCCTTTGTACAAGAAGAGCGACGAGGAAATTTTCGATAAATACTTAGAAATGGCTAACCAGGCAGGCCCGAAAGCACGTATCATCGCTCTTACCATGGACAAAAATGGCGTCCCTCAGGACACCGACACCCGCGTAGCCATAGCCGCGGAAATCGTATCAAAAGCGATGGAAAAGGGTTTCCGCACTCGGCGGTTGTTCATTGACACCATTGTTTTGCCGGTAAAAGTGCCGAACGCGCAAGTCCAACCCGGCAATATCTTAACTGCGATGGACCAGATAAAATACCTGTCAGATCCTGCCCCGCATATGACAATAGGCCTGTCGAATCTTTCTCAGGGAGCATCC
>JABMRO010000402.1 GCA_013202635.1 Planctomycetota bacterium | reverse complement strand
GAGTGTTCGGCAACCAATAAACTTTTATGGTCTGCGCTGTGAGAATCGTGACATATTGTGCATTCGCCGACCGCTGTTGGCCCGTGTAGAAATTGAAATCCTTCGGTAACTTTGTGGCAGTTGCTGCATAGAGAGGCGACAGTTTTTTCCGGAAGCAGGAATTTGTTATCACTGCTGTGAGGGCCATGGCATTGCATACAGTCACCCGTCTTAAGGGGTTCATGAACAACCTTTTTGCCTGCTTGTTCCAAATGACAATATTCGCAAAGGTCTCTGCCTTGTCGCACAAACTCATAGGTATGTTCTTCCGGTTTCAAGGCTTTGTGGCACGCTTTACAGTCACCAAGGCCGACTGGTCCATGTACGAAAGCTTTTTTGCCGTAATCGGCATGACATTCTCCTGTAACGCATGTTTTTTGCGGCGTAGTTGGTTTTTCCACTGCAAGGCCGTTGGAAACTAATACACAGCCCAACACGACAACTAACTTATTGCCAAATTTGCTTAACATTGTCTCACCACCCAATCTTTTTTATAAATTAACGTTGAAGTGGCCTCGTTACGCCACACATCAGTACCGAAGACCGGACAAAAAAGCCTCCGAAATAGTATCTGTTGTTTTTCATATATTTTCCGTTTTCCAACTCTTAAAAATTTATCTTAATTTGCTGCTTTGGAACTCGATGCTTCCCGCCTGTAAAGAAGGACCATTGTCCCGGAAGCGGACTTGTGATGGTTTGGCTTGTTGAATTCCAAAATTAACTGTTTCCTGGTTTCATTTTCCTCAATACTTACGGTAATAGCCGGAGAGAGCAGCTCTTCGGAACCTTTCTTCCATTCATTTTTAATATTCGCACTGTTGGAAAAATCCTCAAGGCTGAAAGTGTATGCCTTTTGTGCAAAAGGATATTCGTGTTTTAGTTTGGCTTTTTCGGCATGTTTTTTGCCGTCCTTGGAATAAAACAACCATGGTTCGGAGCCTTGTACGGCCACAAGAATGTAATTACCCGGCGTAGTACCTATATCAAAATCGGTGAACTGAACACGAAGCGGAAGATCCTTTTTCATATGTGGAGATGATGGAAACTTCGACCAAAGCCACTGTTCATAATTATCATTGCCGTTATCAAGATTAATCTTAATCGCAGGATTGACAGGCTTATTTGACAGATTAGTAACTTTTCTTGTTGTGGTATCAACGGAATAATGCGGCACATATTCCAGAATCTTCAGTTTATAATTGCTTGTGGGTAAGGTTATCGTATCTCCTGCATTAGCGACATATTCTAGCGGCTTATTCGTGTCATTGCCCCAGACCGATACAATACCGATTGACTTGCTGGAGGTAAGTTCTCGCATGATCTTTTCGATTCCTTGGGAACTGTGGAGTTTAACGATTTTAATTCCTCCGACTTGTGACGATATCGACTGTTTGGCTGGATCTGCTGAACTCAGCCAGATGTCCTGGTTGAGGTTTTCGCCCTTGGCTTTTATCTGTACCACTGCCCCACCTTGAGGGTCTTCAGCTATGGAAGTCTCCCACTTTAGATTAGGTAAATACTGCATGAGCCGGATCTTAATTGGAGATCCCATCATAGGTAGAACATTATCAAGTGTGGTTGCCTTGTTCTCGTTGGCGACTTTTACCGGGAACCGCATCATAGATCCGTCCATGCCCCTCTGAACCACTATCTCCCATGGCCCGCTTAGCATTGCCTGCCGCATTTCAGGTGAATAACTGTAAGTTTGGCTCGAAAATACTGAGAGTCCAGCAATCACAAGGATACCAATATTGATAACACTTAAAGATGATCTTGATTTAATAATACTTTTCATAATAAATCCTATTGCGCTTCACTAATTATTTCATTAGCTTTAAGCAGTATTGCTTCGGTATATTTGAAATTATGAACACCCCAACTGCCGTCTGCTTCCACCGAATCGACAAGCACTTTTGCCTGTGCAATCTTCTCTCTTAATTCTTTGGCTTTCTTTTCATTAGTCTCATAATCTATATTGCTCATTGTTTTTTCCAGTCTGTTGCTGACCTGACCGTGTAATTGCTTGATTTTCTCCTGCCAAAAAGGAATATATTGCTGCCCGGTTCCCGGCTCATGGCAATTGTCGCATGCTCGTGGTACTGCTTTGGCGACTTTTCCAAAGCTGTCTAAAGCCCCCGGTTTTTTTTGTGCCTGCTCGATATGGCATCCGGTACATTCCACGTGGGTAAGAAACATAGGGCTGAGAACGCGATCTGACTTTTTGTCCTGCATTGGATGTTGGGTTGCGTAGATGGTGCGTTGGACCTGGTGAGTTTCGCTGTGACAGTTCTGGCAATCCAGCATATCTGCAACCGATGTCACCTTTGTCTGACCATGTAATATTTTTCCATGACATGCAAAGCACTCTACTTTATGGCCATTAGTATGGGCTTTATGCAGTTCTATACTGTCATATTGATGTTCTTTAGCTTCAGTTACCTGCTTGTCGGCCAGGAGAATCTTCTCGGCATCGGTGAAGTTATGACAGTTAAGGCATATGCCTTGTCGTCTATTTCACTCGTCTTCTGTATTTCTTTCTTGTGGCAGGAATCTTCACAACTTGCGTTATAAGAAACGAACTCAGAATGGTTAATTGTAACCAGTCCTCGCTGAATAACCTTATTTGGCACTTCATGGCAGCTTGTACAACTTGTTTGGACCAGCTTCTCGTTGGTCTCGGTGTCCCTGAGGAAATGGCACGTGAAACATGCGTCGTTGTTAACGCTGAAATGCTCGTTACCCTCAAAGTGGCTGTGACAAGTACCGCACGTGATATTTATTCCATCGACCTCTTTTTTAATATGATTCTTGTGAGTGAACTTGACGCCGTGGAAGTCGATATTCTTTGTCAGCAGCTCTTCCGTGCTGTGACATTCCGACCTCAGACAGGATTCGTCTAAAATGGTGGCGCTTGGTTTTGTACCCACTCTGCCGACAATGCAATCGATTGCCTGGGACAGGCCGTTTATTTTGCCCTTTACGTGACCCATAAATCCGGGCTGGAGATGACATTCGAGACAATTCACCTCGCGGTGGGTCGATGTCTTCCAGTTGTCGTAATAGTTGTTCATAATATGACAGGAATTGCAAAATCCAGGCTGCTCGGATACAACGATTGCGCCCGAAGCAACGACCATAGCTGCCGTAGCTAATAATAAGATTTTTACTTTCTAGTTTAGCTGTTTAATTTTACTTATTAATGACTTCATTCTTTAGTATTTTGCCTTAATCTTTACTATTCATAAGAAGTTTTTTGGTCAAATCGGCTCTTTCTATGCAGTTTGGGATTGTTGAGAACTTTTCTGCAATGTGATCCAAAACTTGGTCCCGGTGTCCTCTATACTATCGACCCATATTTTCCCACCATGTCTTTCCACTATATATTTTGCTATCGAGAGCCCCAGGCCGGTACCGTCTTTTTGGACTTTTCGGGCATTACTTGCTCTAAAGAACTCCTCAAATACATCGCCAAGTTCATCTGCAGGAATACCGATGCCCGTGTCTGCGATTTCGATGACTACACAATCATTTCCATTTTTTGCACCTATTGTGACCGAGCCTTTTTCCGGTGTATATCTTATTGCGTTAAGCAGTAAGTTTGTGAACACTTCTTCGACGGAAAACTGGTTGCCGGAGATTGTATCTACTGACGACTCAACGTCACAATTTAGAGTTATAGATTTATCTTCAGCCTTTGTACTTACAGAAGCAACTGCATTGTGTACAGTCTCTCTTAATGAAAAAACATCTATTTCCAGTTTGTCGTTCAATCGCATTTGTGTCAGCTTCAATAGTGTCTTAACAAAGTTGGTAAGCTTGATGGTTCGCGTGTATGCACGGTCGACAAATTCTGCCCTCTGCTCGTCAAGTGGTCCGACAACTTTATTTACTACCATACCTAGGCAGCTCTGTATAGTTGCCAGATGCGATTTGATATCATGAGTTACACGTAGAACGTATTCATCCTTTATGTGGTCTTTTTCCTGGAGTAATGTATTTGCCTGCATGTAGGCTCGCTCGGTACGCTTGAGCCTCACAGAAATGTAGCTGGCCATATATACGGCTAAATATAGTGCGGTTGTGAAGACAAAAAAAGTGCCAAGAATATAAAGTTTGTTTCTATGTAAACAGTCTGGTGTGAATCCTTTCAGGCAATGGTGTTGTATAAGTGGTAGATATTCGAGCAGGATAAGCAGGCCAAAGACTAAAACGGCAAATGTGGCCTGCAAATAGCTGTCCCACACAGAAAGTAAAATGCTTGCTATGACCATATGAAAGATGAAGTAAAAAACAAATGGGTTTTCAATCCCTCCTGAAAAGTGCAGCAGCACTGTTAGGATGAGCAGGTCGGTGGATATCTGAACGTTAATTATTTTTTTTACTGATGCGTGCGATAATTCATTACCTTTTTTTGCAAAATAGTTCAACAGCAGCAGCACCGTCAGATTGTACAGGGCAAGAAGTATTGCGATACTGTAGAGGGCGGTATTCTGCAGATCTATGCCCAAAATATTGCTGGAAACATAAGTTGCTGCGCAGACAAATACTATGGCTACCCACCTTAGCTTGATAAGCCAGTAAGCTCTCTTGAGAAGTCTGATATTTTCAGATACCGGTTCCATTCTCAGCTTTGTTTGACAAAAGTTTTTTGACCTCGGCCAGCAGAATCTGGGGTTCTACCGGTTTGTCCAGGAACATATCAACCGGCAGCCAAACAGGATCTCCGGCGGTGGATTTGAAACCTATACCGGTTCTGTTTTCGACCGCTGTCAGTATCAGGACAGGCATATTTTTGAACTGGGGGTCTTTCTTCAATTGCCTGGACATTTCAAAACCGTCCTGCCAGGCGTTCATCATAACATCCAGTATGGCTAAATCCGGCTTTTCAGCCCTGATTTTTTCCATACCTTCTATTTTGTCGCCGGCCGTGACCACGGTGTACTGCTCATTTTCCAAAATGGTCTTAACTACATTGATATAATCCGGGTCATCATCCACAATCATAATCTTTGCGTTTGCCATAATTCATCTCACAGAATTAAACAGTTTACCGGGCACAATATAGTCAGTCAGATAATCCAAACTTTTCTTGTAATCCGAGTTCTCAAGTTCATCGAGTTCACATTTTGCCTG
>JABMRO010000401.1 GCA_013202635.1 Planctomycetota bacterium | reverse complement strand
TTTGCAGGGACCGCACCAGGGCGCCCAGAAATCAACCAGCACGGGCACATCTGAACTATGAACAGTCTCGTCAAAAGTAGCATCGGTTAACTCAATTACATTACCAGCCATATTATTTTATCCTTTCAGCCAAGAATTCGCAGGAATTACCGCCCGACTATAAAAGCCGGATTTATCTTGGGGTGATAATACCTGAGCCATTGGCTGGCGTCAACAAAAAATGTTATTACCCCTAATAAACGAGCAGGCGGGCTGATTTGAGGGCTTTTTTGCCTTTTTTACCATCCGCCGGGTCCGAGCAGTTCGCTGACCGGCTCATTCCACCAGTTCGGATTTCTGAAATACTGCTTTATCATCATAGCGGCGACGACGCCGTCTCCGACGGCGGTAGCCAATTGCATGGCCGCTCCGATTCTGCAATCACCGGCCACGAAGACGCCCGGCACACTCGTTCGCAGATATGCGCAGTCGCACTTTATAAAGCCGTGTTCGGTAAGCTCTACGAAACCTTTAAGAAAGCCGGTGTTCGGCACCATCCCGATAAAGATAAATACGCCGTCGCAGGGATAGTCTTCTTCGGCGTTTGTTTTTACGTTTTTGAGTTTGACCGACTGGACCTTGCCTTGTCCTTCGATAGCGGTCGCAACGGTGTCGTACTTGATTATCAAATTTGAATTGGACTCGTTTGCTTTTGCGAGCAGCTCTTCTGCGAGAACCCTGGCCGCCCTGAATTTGTCCCTGCGATGTATCATTGTTACCTTTTCCGCGAACTTTGTCAGGTGCAGTGTTTCTTCCACTGCTGTATTGCCTCCGCCGACGGCGACGACCTTTTTACCCTTAAAGAATGGCGCATCGCAGGTCCCGCAATAGCTGATGCCTGCACCGGCATTGCGGAACTCTTCTTCGCCGGGGACGCCGAGTTTTCGATAGTCACTGCCGGGCGTTAAAATCACGGCCCTTGCAGTGTATTTATCCTTGTCACAAAAAATCGCGATATTGCCGTCTTCGAGTTTTTCCAGGCCGGTTACTTCAGAGCCTGTCTTTATCTCTGCCCCGAAGCTCTCGGTCTGTTGCTGCATTTGCATGATTAGACCGGCGCCATCTATGCGTTCGATGCCGGGATAGTTTTCGATTCGGTCTGTGTTGATTATTTGTCCGCCGGGCATGAATTTTTCGAGTATCAAAGTTTTCATCCTGTCACGGGCCGTGTAGAGAGCCGCCCCGAGTCCCGCCGGGCCGCCCCCAACTATGATGCAATCGTAATTTTCTGACATAAAAAATATCCTTTATTCAATTCTTAATTTGCAAAGATTAGAACCCCACATTTTACACAGAGTTTACCGCACTCTGTTGACGAGTTCATTAAAATAAAGTTCCTTCTTTTGAACATCGTTATATATTGGATAAATCTTCTCGTCCAAGATTTTCTTCATACATTGCGTTACTACATATTCGAGCTTATGCAGTGTTCCTAACTGACCTTTGATGTCATCTTTTACCACCAATTTTCCGTGCACTATTTTGGAACGAAGATCATATAGCTTGTTTATATCTTTGTATGTGCATTCAGGCTTATGGTCTAAAAAGTTGGAAACTCTTGAACATATAGTTTTCGTAATTCCTCCCCGTTTTTCGCTCGAAAAAAGCGATTCGATGGCGCTCATCAGGAACACAAAACTATCGATCATTTTTGTCGAGTGAAAACCTCGATATAGAAAATATAAAGAATTTTGAGTCCTGTTCGATATAGGATGCATTTCTGACAGATTTGAGAATCCATTATTTATCAGCTTTAGGTCGTCGCGTGTAATTAATCTGTTGCTCTTTTCTCTCAAAACATACTGCATAGTATCGTTTAGTCTAAAACATAAAGAATCATCTTCCTTGCACAACCGGTATTTTATGAAAAGGGGCGCTAGCTTATAGATCTTGAATGATAGAAGGAGGATATTCACTTCTTGCTTATATTTTTTTATGTCAGGATCCTCTGCAACTAAAGCCCACGATTCCATTCTCATATAGTCAATGTCTTGCTTGGAAAATAAATCTATTTGTGGTATTTCATCATCAGCAATGAATGTTCGTAATGCGTACTTACCACTATAAAATACAAATTCCTCTGAACTTTCATTATAGAAATCAAAGAGGGGTATTACAATTCGCATTGCGATTTTACCTCCCTCAATCACTCAGTTTCTTCCTTTTCTTCCTGTATGTGGTTTAGCTGCATTCCGAAGCGGTCGAGCTTTTTCTGGCCTTCATCGTATTGGCTGTATGCGTTTCGCAGGTGTTTGCCGAGAATGTCCCAGGTGCCGGCGTAGTCGGCGAAAGATGAGTTGAGCTTTTTAAGATTTTGCCGGATTTCGGCGGCCTGCTTTTCAATCTGCAGGCCGTGCAGGCCCATTGCTACTGTCATAAGATAGGCATATAAAAGATTCGGCGAAACGGGGATTACCTTTTTATCGAAACAATATTGCAAAATATCCTGATTCTCTCCGATGTATTTCACTATCGTTTCGTAATAGACGTTCTCGGCGGGTATATACATTAACGCAAAATCAAGTGTGCCCTCGGCGGGCCTTATATAATCGGAGGCGATTTTGTCGATGTGATTATTTACATCCTTAAGAAATTGCCTGCGAAGTTTTATTTTTTCCGCTTCTTCTTCGGCTTTTACGACTTTCTCAAAACCCGGCAGCGGGAACTTGGCATCGACGGGCACGGAGAAATCGGCCAGCTCTATCAGGGCGTCAACCGTTTTACCGTCTTTGAATGTGTACTGGAGTTTGTATCTGTCTTTGGGCAGGATATTGGCAAGGAGATTTTCGAGTGACCATTCGCCCATCTGGCCTCGGAGTTTGGGCGAGCTTAGGATGTCCTGGAGCCGTCTGACTTCTGTTCCGACCTGCATCATCTGCTTGTTCGTGCCCGACAGTTCGCCTATCTGCTTATTGAGCCGGTCGAGGACCTCCTGGCCGGCCTGCATGTTTTTGCCGATATTTGTCTGGCCGTCCAGAAGGGATTTCTGGAGTTTGTCTTTTGTGTCGTCCTGAGAGCTTTTGAGGGCTTCCAACTGCTGCTGCAAAAGGCCGAATGATGCCTGCTGGCCTGCCATTTTCTCGGCGTTGGCGGAGTTGGAGATAATAAGCCAGACCAAAAGTCCGACAACGAATAAAACCAAAACGACAATGACTACAGTTAAAATAAGCTCCATCATTTTTCCTTAAAAAGTTGCATTGATTATAGATTCTGTGGGGCTGTTCGTCAAAGACCAATAGCGGCCGCTAAACCGGGGCGAAAAAATGTTGATATGTGGATTGGACCTTTGTATTGTCCTGTGGGGGAAATAACGGAAACCGGCTGTGGATGGGATGTTTGCGATGGAAGCAATAAAATCTGTAATATTCGATTGGGGAGGCGTTTTGATAGAAGACCCCGCTCCGTCTCTGGTGAAATATTGCTCGGAGGCTTTGGCCGTATCGAAGGAAGACTATATAAGAACGCACGATAAATTCTCAGCGGATTTCGAGAAAGGCTTAGTCAGTGAAGATACATTCTGGGAAAGAATGTGCGGCGAATTAGGAGTATCAACGCCGAAAGTTTCTTCATTATGGGCTGATGCGTTCAAAGCCGCCTATGTGCCCAGAGAAGAAATATTTTCTTTAACTGCCGGGCTTGGCAAAAGCGGCTACAAGACCGCGCTTTTGTCCAATACCGAAGAGCCGGCTATGCAGTATTTTCATCAATTGAGCTATGATATGTTCGATGTATTGGTCTTTTCGTGTGCTGAGGGGACGAGCAAGCCTGAGAGAAGAATCTATGAACTTACCGTCCAAAGGCTCGGGGTGGAAGCCGGGCAATCGGTATTCATAGATGATAAGCCGGAGTATATAAGGGGCGCAAAACAAGCAGGGCTAAATACGATTCTGTTCGAGAGTGTCAGCCAGGTTAAGAATGAGTTGGCTGGGCTTGGCGTCAAATAGAATAATTGTAGCGAGGAATGAGCCGCTAATGAATTTATCCATGGCCTTAAAGAAAAAAGATGTTATTTTACTTGATGGAGCAATCGGGACCGAGCTTGACAAGCATGGTCTTATGGGGCGGGCAAGGCCTAATCTTGATAATCCGGAGGTTGTACTTGAAATCCAGCGGGAGTATGCGCGGTGCGGGTGTGATGCAATAACGACCAATACGCTGACGATGAATCGTATCTATATCGAGACGCACAAGGTCGGTGTATCTGTGCAAGATGTGAATCGGGCCGGGGTAGAGATTGCAAAGAAAGCTGCCGGTGAGGGGCAATATGTGCTTGGGAATATCAGCTCGACGGGGCAATTGCTTGAGCCGTATGGTACTTATAAGGAGACGCAATTTTACGATGCGTTCAGGGAGCAGGCGGGAATCTTAGCGGAATCCGGAGTTGACGGATTTATCATTGAGACTGTGTTTGATTTGCGGGAGGCGATGTGTGCCCTTCGTGCGTGTAAGGATAATTTCCCGCTGCCAGTGATAGCTTCGATTGCATTTGCGAGTGAGGCGAACGGCGGGAGGACAATGATGGGCGATTCGGCGCAGCAGTGTGCGAAAAACCTCACAGACGGTGGTGCGGATGTTATTGGCGCTAATTGCGGTGAAATAGATCCTGCTCAGATGGCTGTTATTGTCTCGGTGCTTAAGTCGGCAACGTCACTGCCTGTGTTGGCGCAGCCGAATGCCGGCAAGCCCAAACTGGTTGATAATGAGACTATATTTGAAATGGCCCCGGATGATTTTGCACGGGGAATCGCAGAATGCATTTCTGCCGGTGCCCGAATAGTGGGTGGCTGCTGCGGAACAACGCCGGAGCATATCGTCGCAGTAGCCGGTCTGTTAAAAAGGGATGGGCAATGAAGGCGGTATGTTTACATGATAAGGATACGATAGAGACATTTCTCCGCGGTAATGTGTTTCTTAATATTTATAGTCTTGGTGACCTGGACGATTTTTTCTGGCCTTACACGACATGGTATGCATTGACTGACTCAGCAGGTATCCGTGCTATAGCACTGATGTACACGGGGGGAAGTTTGCCGTGTCTTCATGCCCTTGGAGAAGATGATAAGGCCGTTTATACGGAAGAGCTTTTGCGTTGTTTGATTGGCATTTTGCCAAGGCGTTTTCATGCCCACCTGATTTCAGGTTCGGAGAGTATATTGGCGGAGCGTTATGATTTACGGCCATTCGGCAGGCATGACAGGATGGCTTTGACAGATAAATCACTGTTAGCGGACATTGATAGCTCCGAGGCCGGAGGACTTTCAATGTCTGATTTAGGCGAAATTATGAGCTTGTTTGAAAAAGCTTATCCCGGCAACTTTTTTGAACCGAGGATGTTGGAGACGAAACAATACTATGGCATTCGACAGTCTGGTGCACTGGTAAGTGTCGCAGGTGTGCATGTTTATTCTGCCCGCTATAAAGTCGCTGCTTTGGGTAACATTGCAACGCATCCGGATTATAGAGGAAGGGGACACGGTAGAATTGCAGCCGCCCGGGTTTGTAAATCATTATTAAACGAAATAGACCATATTGGCCTTAACGTAAAAGCGGACAATACAAGTGCAATCAGGTGCTATGAAAAATTGGGCTTTGAGGTTATTGGTTCCTTCGGTGAATTTGAAGTTGAGCTTAAGACGTCTTAAAAGTATGTGTTAACGCATATGGAAAAGTATTATTTTAGAGATTCTGTCGGAGAAAAATAAGTTTAATTTGTTGAATGCGGGCGACTTGAATTTCTCCGAGCGGGATTTTTCTCTCTATTTTTTTGTGGATTTTTCATACCAACCGCAATAAAGTCACCTTTCGAAATCGTCTTTAACTGTACGTATCCGATATAGTAGAACAATGACAGACTATATTTTTTTGAAAGGAGCGAGAAATGTTAAAGAAGATTTTGCTGGTTATTGCAGTGGTGGTTGTATTGGCAGCAGTTGTTGAGAGCTTAACGGCCCAGCCGAGACCGCGAGGCGGAGGTTTTGGCGGAAGGCGGGGCGGCAGGGGTATGGACGCAACATCTCAACAAAATCCACCTACGGCGGTGAACGAAGAAGAGAAGAAAATTTTGAGCGTCCTTGATGATATGGACCGCAACCAGCGTAGCGGGAATATGAACGTACCGTTGGAGGACGGGCGAATACTGCGGCTGCTAACTGAAGCGGTTGGCGCCAAACATGTTGTCGAGATCGGCACTTCCAACGGGTACTCGGGCATCTGGTTCTGTCTTGCGCTGCGTGCCACCGGCGGCAAGCTTACCACTCATGATATCGACGAGGGCCGGGCGGCGTTGGCGCGCAAGAACTTCAAACGTGCCGGTGTCGATAATATTGTTACACTCGTTATGGGTGATGCCCACGAGACAGTTAAAAATATCAAAGAACCAATTGACGTTCTTTTCATTGATGCGGACAAGCCCGGTTACATTGACTATTTACAAAAGCTGCTGCCGTTGGTGCGTCCGGGCGGATTGATTCTGGGCCACAATGTTAATATGGGTTCACGGATGCAGGATTACATTAAGGCCATTACTACAGATTCGAACCTGGAGACGGTTTTTCAGGGGCAGGGTCAGGGCCTAAGTATTACACTTAAAAAGCGCTTAAGTGAATAACTGAATTGTTGTTGATATTGGATGGATTTTGCGATTATGTCTTTCGAGCGACAGGAACTCTCACGCCGCAGCTTTCTGGCGCATGGTATCTGTGTTGCTGCCGGTACTGTTGCCGGGACGGCTTTAACATCTTGCAGTAATATTTTGAGAACATCAGCATTGAAGCCCAATGCCAGGACGAGATTTGGTTTTACGATCTATCAATGGGGCAAAAACTGGGATATCCCGACACTGATTGCCAACTGCTGCAAGGCCAGGACGTTTGGCGTTGAGTTGCGAACCAGCCAGTCCTATGCTCACGGTGTTGAGCTTGAACTTGACGCACAGCAGCGCCGCGAAGCACGGAAACAGTTTGAGGACAGCCCTGTAACGTTAGTCGGTATTGCTACTGGTGAACGGTATGATTCGCCGGATGCTGCGAAGCTCAAAGCAGCGATTGAAAGTACCAAGGCCTACATAAAACTAAGCCGTGACGTGGGTTCCAGCGGTGTGAGAGTATTCCCGAACAGTTTTCACGACGGCGTCCCGCGAGAGAAGACCATCGAGCAAATAAGCAGCTCGATGAACATTTTGGGAGCCTTCGCCACCGACTATGGCCAGCAAGTTCGCCTTGAAGCGCACGGAAGTGTCGGCGAGCTGCCGACTCTCAGGGCGATTATGAACAACGTTAACCAGCCGAGCGTCCGGGTGAAACTCAACTCCGATAAGAGGGATACCAGAGGCAACGGGTTCGAGCACAATTTCAACCTGGTCAGGAGTTTGCTGGGTGATACGCTGCATCTTCACAATCTTAAGGATACGGGCTTTCCGTATCAGCTTCAGATGGACCTGCTTGTAAAAATGGGCTGGAAGGGCTGGCAACTGCTGGAAGTAAGCGATAAGGTCCCTGACCGTCTCCAGGCGCTGATTGAACAGCGGCGGATATGGGACGAGCTTCTGGCCAAATCCCTGAATGCGTGAATAAAAAACACTGAGATATTATTGAAACGGAGGCGCCGGAATCTGCCGGATGGCTTCCGACACAGCCAAAGACGCATCTTGCTGTTTAGGACGTGCAATCATTAAAGATGGGGGTACTTTAAGGACAATAAGAATGCCAAAGGAAGAATTGCAGCGAGGATTTGGTCTATCGACTTCGACCTACGTGGTGATTGCCAGCATGGTTGGGACAGGAATTCTAATCTCGCCCGGATACATGATGGCTTCTCTCCAGAACTACCCCGTAATATTCGGACTTTGGGTCCTTGGTGGTTTGTTGGCCATATGCGGTGCCCTTTGTGTGGCGGAGTTGGCAGCGGCTCTGCCCCGATCGGGCGGAGAGTACGTTTACCTTCGCGAAGCATACGGGCCGATGCCCGCCTTTTTGTCCGGCTGGACGTCATTTTTTTTGGGCTTTTCCGCGCCGTTAGCTGTAGCCAGCTATATAGCGGCTAAGTACCTTTTGACGCCATTCGGGTTGGCAGAGAAGGAAGCCGGCCTCATTATCAAAGCAACCGCCGCTGCTATTATAGTTGTGGTTACACTGCCTAATCTCCTTGGTCACCGTCAGTCCGCCTGGACACAAAACGTCACGACGGTTCTCAAATTCGGCCTGTTCGTACTTCTGGTATTGTTGGCGTTTCTGTTCGGCAGAGGACAACTGGCAAACCTTTCGGAAGGGCAGTCGGTAGGGAAGGTCAAGTTTGGGACTGCGGTTACTCAGTTGTTCTATGTCATGTTTGCTTACAGCGGCTGGAACGCCGCCAGCTATCTGGCCGGCGAGGTTAAGAACCCGGCCAAAATTCTCCCGCGGTCGCTGCTGCTGGGCGCCGGATTGGTAATCGTTTTGTACCTGGCCTTGAATCTCGTTTTTGCTTATGCGGTACCTCTGGCTGATGTGGGATTTGACAATGCGGAACTGGTTCCCAAACTGGCGGTCGGAAAACTTTTTGGACAGAGAGCCTCCAACGTCTTCTCCGTTTTGTTAGGATTGACGTTTTTGGCTACAGTGCGCGCATTCATTATCACCGGCCCGCGGATTTACTACGCCATGGCCAAGGACAGATTGTTTCCATCCGTAGCCGGACGCGTCAGTTCAAAGGGCGGTATCCCTGTGTACGCGATGCTCGCGCAAAGCACGTGCGCAATCGCTATTCTGTTCGGGATGAAGAATTTCAGAGATTTGTACCAGTATGCTTCGGTGGGCTTATCGCTTTTTGCACTGCTTTTTGTCGGAGCGGTGTATGTCCTTAGATGGCGCCGGCCGGACATGGAAAGACCGTTTCGTGTGCCCGGATATCCTGTTGTTCCGGCAATCTTCATGGCTGTGATTACTTTTATGGCTGTATTTGCGTTCATTCAGTGGCCGAAGCCTTCGATTTACAGTCTCGGCAGCATCCTCTTGGGAATCCCGGTCTATTATATTTGGTCTTTTGTTCGCCGTTCGGCGCGGCAAAATGGAAACTAAAATATCTGAGCATTTCCACTTTCAATTTCCTAATAATTGCGCAAAGTTCCATAAAACAGCTCAATAAATGGGTTTTCCTCACTTTTTTATAAAATTTTCCCAGAAACGGCAATATTTCTGGCTTTGTGTGCGTCTGTATATATGAATACCGGTGCCGGAGCAAACAGGAACAGTGGCTAATTAGGGGAGCAGTAAAAATGCTGAAGAAAGTTACTGGGGATATTAAAGCGGCGGTTGTACTGATAGTAACCGAAAATATTGCTGCTCTGCGGATGTTTATCAGAAATTTGACGAATTCAATTTTTAAATCCGCTCCTAAACAGCAGAATACGAAACGTCAAGACAAACAAAAAGAGACTGTGACTCAGAAAGAGACGAAAAATGTTGAAGAAAATAATTATATTGAGCATTGTAACAGCGGTTGTGTTGATAGGAGTTGAAAATCTTATCGCTCAGGAACAAACAGATACTCCCCAGCAGGAGCCAAGACCCAGACGGATGCAGGGGCCCCGGCAAGGGCAAAGGGGCCGGATTGAACGGCCTCGCGGACAACAAGCGGAAAACGAAGCACAGGCCAAACTTGCCGAGGCTATGCGAATGAAACGTCGGCAAGAGGCTCTGAAAAAGGAAAAGCAGCAAGAAGCCGCCCGGAAAAAAGCCGAAGTTATGCGAATGAAGCGTCAGCAAGGGACGGCTCAGGAAGGCGCGCCTCAGGGTAGAATGGGCAGGTCGCAGCAATCTCGTCCAGCGCGTAATAAACCTATGCAACAGATGTTTGGCGGAAGGGGACGAGGTTTTCAGGGTAGAGGTATGGGCGGATGGAACCGACGTTATCAGTGTGAAGGTTTATGCCCGTGCTGTCAAAGAGGTATGTGCCCATGGTATGAGGGTTTTTCAGGTAGAGGCATGATGGGCCAAGGCGGGCGAGGTTTTCAGGGTAGAGGCATGATGGGCCGAGGTGGTCCAGGTTTCCGCGGCAGAGGCATGATGGGCAGAGGC
>JABMRO010000400.1 GCA_013202635.1 Planctomycetota bacterium | reverse complement strand
TAGTTATGATACCCCTCAAATGGGAGCTTGATGGTAAACCCTTTTGATTGATTATTGATGATTTACTATTGATTATTGGGTTTGATACCCGCTAATGGTTTGCGGGGGCAAGTTTCAGATTTGAGATACCTACGTTTTCGTAAGCATGTCTGTTTTGCCGGCGATCAGGTCGGCTATGGCACGCGTGTAGCCGAATCTCTGAAGGAATATCTTTATGACGGCCGTAATCGGTACGGCCAGGAACATCCCTATTATCCCCCAGATTGTCCCGAAGAAAATCAGTGACAACAGCACGACGACCGGGTGGAGATCGAGAGATTCGCCCATCATTTTGGGTTGAAGTAGATTGCCTATGACAAACTGGATGCCGCCTGGAATCACCAGTACGAGGACCTTGGAGACTATGCCGAGCTGCGGGTCAATGAATGCGACGGGCAGCGGCAGAAGGGTCGCTATGACTGAGCCAATATTCGGAATGAAATTCAACATGAACGCAAGGAAACCGAACATCCAGGCAAAATTCACTCCCAGGATTGTCAGTACGAGTCCCACGAGAAGCCCGGTAATCCCCGAGGTGAACATCATTGTTAGCACGTAGCGCTTGATGCGTGTTTCGACCTCCCACCATAAGCTGCCGACCGTTGCTTTGTATGTTCCCTTGCCGGCAACCATAAAAATCATGAAAATCAAAACGAGCAGACCATTGGAGAGCAGCCCCATGATACTGCCGGCGGTGTCGGTGAGCACCTTTCGAATCGTGTTGGTAGGAACGCGAATCAAGGGCTCAGACGGATCGTCGGAAAGGCCGTTCGGATCGTTGGGGTCAGCCGTGTACCATTCGGGAGGAAGGATGCCTCGTGTCTTGACGAGTAGCTGGCGGAATTGCTGCCCGTAGTCGTCCTTGCTCTTTAGAATTTGATTAGCCGCATTAGTTACGAGCAGAGCGGCCAGGACAAGAATTGCGCAGCCAATTATGACGGTGGTCAGCATCGCCGTGCGGCGCGGGATGCGGAGCCACTTCATTTGGACGTCGATAGCCGGAATCAAACAGAGCGTGAGGAAAATCGCCATTACAAATGGGATGAGCACGGAACTGAAGGCATATAGCGCACCGGCGATGCCCAGAGCGGTCAGAATCAACAGGCATCCGGTCTGGATACGTTGTTCGTAGTTTTCACTCTTCTGAGCCATGTCCAATTTGTCCTTAATTTAGACACTATCTATATAAGTAGTTGATTAAGCGGAGTCAAGATATAAATTTCAGAATGCTACCTTTAGGCTGTCGATTTATAGGCGTCAATCCTTAAGATTTCAGATTCAGGAGTTTAATTATGAAAAATATTAACAAGGAAGTTGGCTTAAACATAAGAAAAATCAGGGAAGATAAGGGGCTCTCTCAGGAAAAGCTTGCAGCTTTAGCAGATCTTCACAGGACTTATATTGGCCAAATCGAACGCGGAGAAAAAAACATCGGCCTGAAAAACCTTGAGAAAATTGCAAAAGCTTTAGGTGTAAACATAAAGGATTTACTGTGAGTGTCGTTACTGAGAAAAAATGTATAGCCAGACCATTTCTTAAATGGGCGGGCGGGAAAAGTCAGCTTTTGCCTGAAATAGAGAGTCGTTTGCCCCAAGGTATAAAGACAGGAGAAATTGATACTTATATTGAGCCGTTTGTTGGTGGGGGAGCCGTCTTTTTCTATATGGCACAAAGATATGAGGGCATTAAAAGTTTTTATCTCTTTGATGTAAATAATGATTTAGTCAATTGCTATAACGCAATCAAAAATGATGTGGAATCTCTTATTGATGAGTTACGAGAACTTGAAGGTAAGTTTCATCCGTTGACGAAGCCAAAACGAAAAGATTTTTATTATAGAATACGTGATGAATTCAATTCCGACAGGTGTACTGCAAAATTGATCTTTCTTAATAAAACCTGCTACAACGGACTTTATCGAGTTAATAAGAAAGATGGTTTTAATGTCCCTTCCGGCGATTATAAGAAACCGAAAATATGCGATGCCGAAAACTTGGAAAATGTATCTCAGATCTTACAGAAAGCTGAGATTATCTGTGGTGATTTTGAGAAAAGTGACAAGTATATAGACGATAAAACTTTTGTATATTTCGATCCCCCATATAGACCGCTAAGTGCGACTGCAAGTTTTACTTCGTACTCGAAAGATGATTTTAATGAAGCCGCACAAATACGCCTTGCGCGGTTTTGCAGACATATAAATACCAAAAATGCAAAATTTCTTTTAAGTAACTCAGACCCTAAAAATGAAGATCCGAACGACCATTTTTTTGAAGACCATTACAAGAGCTTCGTGATTGATCGGGTCAAAGCGAGCAGGGTGATAAATTGTAAAGCATCAGGTCGAGGTCAAATTAATGAACTTTTGATAATCAATTACTAAAGTCAACATAAGGACTTCAAGGGAGAGGCTCAATGGCCAAAAAAAATATCAGTGGTTCTTGGGGGAAAATATTTGATGATTATAATATTAATAGTCACGATTTCGACCAAAGTCCTTTCTTAATCACTGCAGCACAAATAAAGAAAGCGTGCCAAGACTTCACAGAAACAGGCCAAAAAGAAGTTCGAATTCTATGCAAACAAGATCGAAGAGAAGATAGGCCACAGGTTTTCATTGATAAAGGATTGTTTCTTCTTCCTGTAGTAAATGGGAAGTATGTTATAGTAAAAGGTGAAGGTTATATTGATATTCCGAGTATTGAAGCAACTCAGGGAATATACGCTTCAAAGATCAATTTTAATCTGGACACATCGTTAGTTGGCAATTCAGAAATGCAACACTTGGATTTTGCTTACGCTTCAAGCCTCATTAGGACTTTTATGGAAGATGATAGCCTTGTTCTAACAATTAGAGGAAGGAAGTATACGCCTAAGTTTTCATTTAACGTTAATAATCATTTGATAGAAGTTCAAAGTGTTCAGACTGAAGTTGATGCTGGATATGAGGGGAAAGAACAAGTTGTTCTAATAGAAGCAAAAAATTCAAAAACTAGAAATACTATCATTAGGCAACTTTACTACCCATTCAGGCAGTGGCAACATTACACAAGGAAAAAAGTGATAACGTTATTTTTTGAAAAGAAGAATGATACTTATTCAATTTGGCATTTTCAATTCGAGAATTTACAGGATTACAATAGCATTGAATTATTGAAAACAGGGAAATTCAAGATTAGAGATCAATGATAGATACTACAAATTACAGCCCAGAATATACGACGGTCTGGTCATTTCCGGAGCGTGGTAATTGGGCGACTCATAATCCGAGGTATAGGGGCAATTTTGCGCCTCAGATACCGAGGAATATTATCGAGATGTACACGGAGCAGGGCGATAGTATTCTGGACCCGATGGTGGGGGCGGGGACAACTCTTATCGAGGCGAAACTTTTAGTGAGGGACGCGGTGGGACTGGATATAAATCCGGAGGCCGTAGCGCTTAGTAAGAAGGCACTGGAATTCAAACATCGGCCGGAGAGTGAGCAGGAGGTGAGGGTTGGGGATGCGCGGGATTTGTCGGGCTTCGAAGATGATTCGTTTGACCTGGTTGTGACTCATCCGCCTTATATGAATATAATAAAATATTCGGAGGGGAAGATAGAGGGGGATTTGTCGAATACGGGGAGTCTGCCGAGGTTCTGTGAGACAATAGAGGAAATAGCGAGGGAACTGCTTCGTGTTCTTCGGCCGGACAAGTACTGTGCGATACTGATTGGCGATACGCGTAAAGGCAGACATTATGTGCCGCTGGCTTTTAACGTTATGCAGCGGTTTTTGAAGGCGGGGTTTGTGCTGAAAGAGGACATTATTAAGGTCCAGCATAACTGCTCGGCGACTGCACGCTGGCGCCCCAAGGCCAGAGCAGGGAAGTTTTATCTTATAATGCACGAGCATTTGTTTGTGTTTCGCAAGCCTGCTGTTGGAGAAGACCTTGCACGGCTTAAGTACAGCCGTGCGATTGAATATTGACGATTGTCTATTGAATATTGGGGTTGAGGACTAATTTCAGATTTCAAATTTCATATTTCAGATTTGTTGGCTTTTCTTTTTCATGTGTGCAAATGTAATTTTGTGTACCAGATTTCTCCACTACGTTCGCTTTGCTCACTCCGGTCGAAATGACACGGGGTGAAGATTGCCGCCCCCGACAGAAAAGCATGTAAGCTAACATCGAGGGTAAACTCTACGGCCTGCTCGCAATGACAAGTATTTTAAATAGACCCTTCGACTTCGCTCAGTGCAAAAGATAGCGTTTAGCGTATAGTGAATAGTAAAATGACCCCTTCCTTACGGTCGGGGCTCTGTAATGGAATAGAATAAATGGTGGGGCAGGCAAATCAGGGCAACCACATGGGGTTGCCCCTACATTGAACAACGCAACGGGACGGATACGTCGTGAGGGCGGTTCACGAACCGCCCCTACAAACAATATACTGAGCATTGGGTTAAAATCAAATTTCTTGACCGGTGTTGCAGTTTTGTATAAGGTAAGACAGAATACAGGATACAGGAGATTAGGGACCATCGGTGAAAAGGCTGATGGTAGTGGTTATATAGAAATCAAAATTGAAAGGTGCGATTAGAATGAAAGTTAGTAAACGAGCCCAGGAAGTTCCGCCATCGGCGACTATTGCTGTAACGACACGGGCGCTGGAATTAAAGGCCGAGGGTGTTGACGTGGTTGGTTTTGGTGCAGGGGCGCCGGATTTCGATACGCCGGAATATATCAAGGAGGCCGCTATCGAGGCGCTAAAGGCGGGCAAGACGAAATATACGGCCGCAGCAGGTATAATCGAGCTGCGAACAGCCATCGCCGACAAGCTCAAAAAGGAAAACGGTCTTGAATACAGTCCCGAGCAGGTTATTGTCAATATGGGCGGCAAACACTCACTTTATGAGGCGATGCAGGCGGTGCTTGATCCGGGTGATGAAGTTATCTTAGGGACTCCATACTGGGTAACTTATCCGGAGGCTATCAAGCTGGCCGGGGCGGTTACAAAAGTTATTCAAACGGATAAAGAGAACAGCTATAAGATGACGCCGTCGCAGTTGGCAGAAGCCATTACGCCGAAGACGGCTATGGTGTTGATTAATTCACCGAATAATCCGGGCGGTTTTACTTATACGCCCGAAGAACTCAAAGCCATTGCAGAGGTCCTCGAAGGGACAAATGTGATGGTGCTCTCGGATGAAATCTATGAAAAGCTAATATATGGTGATACCAGGTTTGTGAGCTTTGCTTCGCTGAGTGAGGATGCTTATAACAGGACGTTGACACTTAACGGGTTCAGCAAGACTTTCTCTATGACGGGCTGGCGGTTGGGATATACGGCTGGGCCGCTTGAGGTTATCAAGGCGATGGGGCGTCTTCAATCTCACATGACATCGAATGCCGTGACCTTCGGTCAGTATGCGGCGATTGCGGCTTTGGGTGAGCCTGCGGAGCGGGCCATAGAGAGTATGAGGGTGGAATTCGAGCGTCGGGGCAAGTATATGGTGGAGCGGCTGAACGGCATCGAAGGCGTGGAATGTCCCGAAAGTACGGGTGCTTTTTACTGTTTCCCTGATGTTTCGGGCCATTATGGCCGAAATATTAATGGTACGCAGATTAACGGCAGTATGGATTTTGCAAAGGCGCTTCTGGAACAGACTAATGTTGCGCTGGTTCCGGGACTGCCTTTTGGCTGTGATAATAATGTTCGTTTGAGTTTTGCCTGTTCGCTTGAGCAGATTACCAAGGGATTAAACAGACTGGAAGAATGGCTAAGTCAGTAGAAGTTGAAAATCAGAATTCGGAAGTCGAAAATCAGAAGTTAGATGTTCTGCGCCGTGTTTCCACTGTCATCTGCTGGCTGGCGATGCTTATTTTTACATTTCACGCATGCACACACATGGTCGCCGCGGGTGATACGTGGGTCGCGATGGCGAGCGGGCGTCATTTTGTCAATCACGGGGTTGATACAATCGAGCCTTTCAGCGCGAATTCACATAAAGCAGGGCCGACGGAAAAGGAGATCGAGGCCTGGCCAAACTGGGCCCAGTGGATTACGGATAAAGTCGGCGTCGAGACCGTCAAGAAATGGCACCCGACGGGCTGGATAAATCAGAACTGGCTGACGCATGTTATCTTCTATTCGTTGATTCCCGAATCATCCTATGCGGACGGGGTAAGTTTTCCATCCAACGCTCTGGTCTATTGGAAGTTTGTTATTTACATATTGACGGTGATTTGTGTTTATTATACCGGGCGGTTGTTGGGGGTTCATCCATGGCTGTGTGCGGTGTTTTCCTGTTTTGCAATGTTTGCGGGACGTTCATTTCTCGATATCCGCCCGGCGGGTTTTTCGAATATGTTAGTGGCGGTCTTTTTGCTCATACTTGCCCTTACGACGTATCGCAACGTTTTGTATATATGGCTGATTATTCCGGTGACAGTTTTCTGGTGCAATGTCCACGGCGGATATATCTACGTGTTCATAATGCTTGTGCCGTTTATAGGTTTGCATCTGCTTACCAACTTCAATAAAAAATGGACCGCGATTTTATATAACGTTACCGCCTGGCCTTTCTTATATTTCGTCCTTTCCCGAGCGGGCCTTACATTACCGTCATTTCTGTTTTCAATCCTCGTGATAGTTTTGGATATTCTGCTGGTATTTTATAAGAAAAATCTTGTCTCGATCGGATGGAAGGGCGTGTATCATACAATTGCCGCTGCTTTTGCCGCGTTTGTGGCTACGGTTGTGTTCAATCCTTTTCATTTGACCAACCTTACTCATACTTTTGTCATCAGTGTGAGCGAGCACGCAGCGAGATGGCGTAACATCCACGAGTGGCGGCCCGCTTTCGACTGGACTAATCCTGTCGGTACCGCAAAACCTTTTTTAGTAATATACATTATCGGCTGGGCGGCTCTTGTGGTTTGGACTGTTGTTCTGATAAAAACTTCCAAAACTGTTGACCGGCAGACCAGGCGGAAAATGAAAATTTCCGAAGGTTATCAGTGGCCAAAAATTGATATATCATTAATTCTTATTGCTTCCCTGACCATTTATATGG
>JABMRO010000399.1 GCA_013202635.1 Planctomycetota bacterium | reverse complement strand
ACATGGGCGGGATTTATACGCTGGGACCATCGGAAGGGACGGTCGTTAGCGATAATGTGTTTCACGATATTTACGCTTATTCTTACGGCGGCTGGGGACTTTATACCGACGAGGGCAGCACCGGCATCGTTATGGAAAACAATCTCGTCTATAATACCAGGACAGGCGGCTTCCATCAGCACTACGGCAAAGAAAATATCATTCGAAACAATATCCTGGCTTTCAGCAAACTGCACCAACTCCAGGCTACTCGTGTGGAGAAGCATTTGTCTTTTATCTTCGAGAATAATATCGTCTATTGGAATACAGGTCCCCTGATGTCCGGTCGATGGACGCAGGTTAAAGTAAAAATGCGGGACAACTGCTATTGGAACACATCAGGTAAAGAGGTCAAGCCTGCCGGTCTGACAATGGAACAATGGCAGCAGAGAGGTCACGATACGGATACTATTATCGCCGATCCCCTGTTCGTCGATGCGGAGAATTATGATTTTCGTTTGAAGCCGAACTCCCCTGCCTTAAAGATTGGATTTAAACCGTTTGATTACAGTAAGGCCGGGGTGTATGGTAATATAAAATGGGTCGAACTGGCAAGGGACGTTGAATTTCCAGCATTAGAGTTGCCTCCGCAACCATAGAGGTTCCATAAAGATTAACCAGGGATATTAATGGTGTGGCAAGATTCATCATACCTAAATAGGCTATAAAAAAGCCTCTATACTTTTCACAAGAAGATGCCGGCTGCAACCTTAATTACATTTATAGCTTACTTTATAGTCTTGCTGGGTATCGGTTTTTTCTTTTATCGAAGGTCGTCTAATATAGAAAACTACCTGCTGGGCGGCCGCGGCATGGGCTCGTGGGTGACGGCGCTTTCGGCACAGGCGTCCGATATGAGCGGCTGGCTGCTGATGGGGCTGCCCGGGGCAATTTACTTGGGCGGAATGGGAAAGACCTGGATTGCGACAGGCCTTTTCATAGGGACAGTCCTGAACTGGAAGCTGGTTTCGGCCCGGCTGAGGGTTTATACGGAAAAAACCAATGCGATAACACTGCCCTGCTTTTTCGAAGCACGTTTCAAAGACCCGACCGGCCTGCTTAGAATCGTTTCGGCGATAATAATACTTATCTTTTTCGCCATATACGCTTCTTCGGGACTTGTAGCAACGGGATTGTTATTTGAATCGACTTTTAATGTTCAGTATCACGTAGCGGTAATCATCGGCGGACTTGTCATTATTGCTTATACATTTTTAGGTGGTTTCTTAGCGGTATGCTGGACGGACCTGCTGCAGGGTGCGTTAATGGTCTTTGCGATAGTGATAGTCCCAGTGTTGACGTATCATACTGTCGGAGGAGCAGAAGCAATCAGAGAAGCGATGGCGCTAAAAGATATATCGGCAAGCTTGATGCCGCAGGGCAGTACGTTGGCTGTCTGTATCTGTATGATTATCTCCAGTATGGCGTGGGGTTTGGGGTACTTCGGCCAGCCGCACATATTAGTGAGATTTATGAGCATCAAGTCAATAAATAAACTCGGAAAATCAATGGCCATCGCTATTGTCTGGGTATTTTTGTCATTGTGTGGGGCGGTAATTATCGGTTTCATCGGCATAGCAATGTTTGATAATTTAAGCGATGGTCAGGAACAAAAGGTCTTCATCTATATGATAGGCGAGCTGTTCAATCCATGGTTCGGCGGGATACTGTTAGCGGCTATTTTCTCGGCTATTATGTCAACCATAGATTCGCAATTGCTTGTTTCGTCGTCGGCGTTATCAGAAGATTTTTACTGTAAGGCGATAAGGAAAGAGGCCTCTGAGAGGGAAGTTATTTTAGTTGGACGGGGCTGTGTCGTTATCATTTCGATTGTAGCGTTAGTTATGGCGCTGGATCGCGACAACACGATTCTGGAGATAGTATCTTACGCATGGGGCGGTTTCGGTGCGGCCTTCGGGCCGTTGGTACTTTTCGCACTGTACAGCCGAAAAACAACCTGGCAGTCGGCATTAGCGGGAATGGTAACCGGAACGGTCGTACTTGTATTATGGAAACAGGTCGGCTTAAGCGAAAAAATGTACGAAATCGTCCCCGGCTTTATTGCAAATTGCTTAACGATTTTCCTGATAAATATCTTTCTCGGCCAAAAAGATGAGGGAATACTAAAAGAATTCGATGAAGTACTGGCTAAAATCAAAACACACAATTCGACACTGCAGCCCCAAAACTGTCAATAATCAATTAAAGAGCTTGTTCAGAGATAATATCTGGGGCTTTAGTTTTTTGTTTTAAGTAGCCTTTTTTCTTTATGCTTTCTATATTCGCAAGTATAATTTAAAAATAAGAGGAAGTGACCGGAAAAGGAAGAAAGGTCAAAGATGACAGACACGGATAGTCAAATATATTTTCAGGAGCTGCAGTCAAAAAGACGTTCAAGCAAGAAGCAGTACGAAGTTCTAAAGCCATATCCGGAAAATATAGCAGAAAAGGACAGTCAATTAAAATCCCAGGAGCGGCAGCCAAAAAAGCGTTTCAGCCAGGAGCAGTACGAGATGCTGAAACGCTGCTCGGAAAAAAAGGATACAACAGAATGGAACAAATGGCGTGCCGAAAATCCACATGAAAATATTCTACTGGAAGGAGCATTTCTTCCGGGAGCCGAACTTCGTTCAGCCGACCTTAAATATGCCCATCTGGAAGGTGCTATTCTTATAGGTGCTCATCTGGAAGGGACCAACCTTTTTGATGCCTATCTGGAAGGAATCAACCTGGGAAGAGCACATCTTGTAGGAGCTAACCTTAAACATGCCTATCTCCGAAGAGCCGACCTTT
>JABMRO010000398.1 GCA_013202635.1 Planctomycetota bacterium | reverse complement strand
GGCTGGAGGCTGTTAAGAACAACAGGCCAGCCGGGTCGAATTTCGATTACGGCGGACCTTTGACTGAGTTAGCCCGGCTGGGAATTATCGCGACTCAGATGTTAGGACGAAAGCTGAAATGGGACAGTGAGAACATGCGATTTACCAACTGCGATGAGGCGAATCAATATATCAATCCGTCGTATCGACAAGGATGGACATTGTGATGTGATTGTGCAGGTCCACGAATCATGGAAAGGGCAGAAACACAATGGATAAACTAAAAAGAGGACTTACCCCGTTAGAAATTAACGTCCCGGGTCGGGAAACCGAAAGATTTCCAACTGGGTTTACCTTAATAGAATTACTCGTGGTAATAGCTGTCATCGCCCTTTTGATGGCGATATTAATGCCTGCGCTGCAAATGGCGAGGGAACAAGCGAAGAAAATAAGCTGCTCAAATAACCTCAAACAAATCGGTATCAGTTTGCATTTGTATGGCAACGAGAATGACAACCGGTTACCACTCAATGAAAGCGGAAACTGGTTGTGGGACATTGCTTACAGCACTACCGACTATATTATCGCAACCGTCGGCGATAGAAATACCTTTTACTGCCCCTCCGACCCACTAAAAACCCCGGATATGGCAATTCTCTGGCAGTTCTCTCAAAATCTTCCGTTTGGGACCGCAACCGATTCAGTACCGGAACCGAAAACCAATCGAGGCAGCCAGTTCCGGGTTACCAGCTATTTCTGGATGATGGATACCGTTAATGGGAGGTCATATCACCCGGAGGGAACACCTACGAAGGACTGGGTGAAAACACTAACACATAAGCAGGCGGCATCAACCGAGCTGGTTATTGACGCAACCCTCAGCAGCACTTCCGACCCTGAGACAGCTACATTTTCCGAGGTACAAGGCGGGTCATGGGCCAGGTGGCAAATTCCCGACCGCACGAACCATCTGAGACGTGGAGCCAAACCTGCCGGAGCTAATATAATCTTCCTTGATGGACATAACGAATGGCGTCGATTCAGTGAGATGCAGGTACGCGTCGACCCCCCCTACCATTGGTGGTAACACGAAAAGTTAATCTGGACGCCAGCCATTAGGAGCCTGTTATATATTAAGATTATCAGTGATAATGAGCGTTGCCATCGGGTAACGATTTTACAAAGCAAAGATTTAGGAGTATATGCTATGACAAGTCTAAAATCCTTTTACTTGAGTATTCTTATTTGTCTGTTTTTTATTGCCGCCTCAGTGAGCGCTGCGGACTGGCCCACTTACCGCTATGACAATGCACGTACGGGATGCACATCCGAATCGCTGACGGCCCCGCTGAAGCTGCAATGGATTTATACGCCGGCCCATCAGCCCCGCCCTGCCTGGCCCGCACCAGCCAAGCGCCCGAGGGAAGGTTTCGAGTTGCGTCATCGGGTTATTTTCGATGATGCTTTTCAGGTGGCTGCCGTTGGCCGGATGGTATATTTCGGGTCTTCATCTGATAACAAAGTCTATGCTCTTGATGCCGTTACCGGCTGGGAACGCTGGTCATTTTTCACCGGCGGGCCGGTGCGTCTGGCGCCGGTTGTCTGGAAAGGCAAAGTTTTTATAGGCTCCGATGACGGCTTTGCGTATTGCTTAAACGCAAACAACGGGAAACTAATCTGGAAAGTTCGAGGCGGACCAAACGACGAAAAGCTTTTAGGCAGCGGTAAAATGATTTCCCGCTGGCCTATTCGTACCGGCGTGCTCGTCGATAAAGGCATAGTTTATTTCGGTGCCGGTATATTCCCGCATGAAAACGTTTATCTATGCGCTGTTAAGGCAGATGAAGGGACCGTCATCTGGAAAAATGACAGCATTAGTGAACAGAGCGCATATCGCAAGGAGTTTACTCCTCAGGGATACCTGCTGGCCAGCAGCAACCGACTCTTTGTACCATCCGGAAGAGCCTTGCCCGTCGGTTTCGATCGTTCGACCGGTCAGGAGGTTTTCAGCCGAAGTTACGGCTGGAGGGGTGAGCAGGCCGGAGGTGCTATTGGAGGTACATACGCACTACTCGCGGACGAGCAAATCTACACTGGAACGCAGAAACACCTTTTAGCTCTTAACCAAAAAACCGGCAGAGTGGGTTTTGGCTGGTTCCCGGGCCGGCGACTCGCGGTGACGGGAAAAATGGCCTACATGGCAACCGGAAGACAACTTATGGCTATGGACAGAACTAAGTACGCCCAGGCCAGCAGACGTCGTAATTCATTGGAGTACAGGATAAAGTCACTGCGAAGCAGTATCAGAAGTGCCAAGGGCGAGGAACGCAAAAAGCAGCAGCAACAATTAAAAGACGCAGAAGAAGATTTAAGGCAGCACCGCAGTAAGAAAATTGGGCCGACTGTACGATGGCGTGTACCAAGTGAGTGTGATGCGGAATTGATACTTACCGACAACCTTGTGCTTGCCGGCGGGCAAGACCAGGTCAATGCCTTTAGCAGAGACAACGGCAATGTCACCTGGGAAGCAAAAGTCGATGGCAAAGCAAGGGGATTGGCCGTCGCCAAGGGCCAACTCTACGTCAGCACGGATACGGGCAAAATCTATTGCTTTGCTGCAAAGCGAGCGGCTAAATCGAAAACTCCGGTACCCAGCCCACACATCAGGCAGGCAACAAATCCTTATCCTCAAGACGAACTGACGGCGGTTTATGAAGCGGCCGCTGAAGCGATTGTTATGGAGACGGGCGTCACAAAAGGCTATTGCCTTGTGGTCGGCGCCGAGCATGGCCGTCTGGTCTGGGAATTAGCCAGGCGAACGGACCTGACCATTATCGGTGTCGAACCCGATCAGGAAAAAGCCGCTGCTGCAAGATTGGCCCTGGATGCAGCGGGTCTGTACGGTCAGCGGGTAACCATCGATGAAGGAAATCTTTCGAAACTATCGTACTCGAACTACTTTGCCAACCTGATTGTCTCCGACAGCCTGCTCCTGACCGGAAAGATACCCGGTAATCCGGAGGAGCTTTTGAGACATCTAAAGCCGTGCGGCGGGGCTGTTTGTCTTGGCGTACCGGCCAATACATCCGGAAAAGCGCGTGCTGTCTCCTCCAGGCAGCTAAGCCAGTGGCTGGGGCGAATGGAATTAGGACAATGCCGAATCAGCCAAACCAACGGCCGTTGGGCAACTCTTAAACGCGGAGCACTGCCCGGGGCGGGCAAATGGACACATCAGTATGCCGAGCCGGGTAACTCGGCCTGCAGTGACGACAGAATCGTAGCTGGTTCATTAGGTTTGCTGTGGTTTGGCGAGCCGGGCCCGGCGCCAATGGTCAATCGCCATAATGCTGCTGCAGCGCCTCTTGCTGTTAATGGCCGGATGTTCGTACAGGGTGAAAACCTGGTAATGGCATACGATTCCTACAACGGCGTTCTACTGTGGAAGCGTGATATACCCGGTGCGATGCGCACGCGATTGAAAAGAAGCGAGTGCGGCAACTTAGCTGCAAGTGAAAATAGTTTCTTTGTTGCTGTCGGTGACGAATGTCTGCGGCTCGACGCCGAAACAGGACAGACCCGCCAGACCTACAATATGCCTGCTGTGGAAGACGGCTCACACCGATGGGGATACCTCGCCTACGTTGACGGTATCCTCTACGGCAGCGCGATGAGACAAACAGGCGCCTCGGATTCCGTTTTCGCTATTGATACACAAAGTGGTGAAACTCTATGGAATCACCGGGGCAAGAACATCGTTAACCTGACTATCGCAGTCGGAGACGGCTGGCTGTTTTTCATTGACAGCTCGCTGACACCGCAGCAGCGACAGCAGTTACTACGGCAGGACAAATCACATCTGATGAATCTAAGCGCCGAAGAAGCCAAGAAGGCCAAAGCAGCCCAAAAGAAGCTCGACGTGCGGCTTGCCGTCGCGTTGAATGCCCGAACGGGCGGCAAGGTCTGGGAAAGGGCTGTCGATGTAACGGACTGCAGTAATATTGGAATAGGCGGCGGTGAGCTGACGGCAATGTATCGTGACAGTATTGTGGTCCTGTGCGGGGCCAACGCAAACGGCCATTACTGGAGGCAGTTCCTTTCGGGCGAGTTCTCCCGCCGCCGGCTGGTGGCTCTTTCGGCAACAAATGGTGAGGTGCTCTGGGCCAAAGACGCCAACTATCGCCATCGCCCTCTTATCATCGGCGATATGGTTCTGGCTGAGCCATGGGCGTTTGACCTCAGGACCGGCCGGCAAAGAACACGCAATCACCCACTGACCGGCGCCGAGACAACATGGCAGTTCCTTCGCCCGGGACACCACTGCGGGGCGATTTCCGCATGTCAACAAATGCTTTTGATGCGTTCGGGCTATACGAGCTACTATGACCTGCAAAACGACAGCGGTGTACGTCATTTCGCCGGCCATCGACTCGGATGCTGGATTAACGCAATTCCCGCCGACGGCCTGGTTCTGGCACCTGAAGCCAGTGCCGGCTGCATTTGCCTTTACCCCATAGTCTGCTCCATCGCGCTGGAGCCGCGCCCGGATCACGAGAGATGGAGCATTTACAGCAACGGCGGAGCCAATACGCCTGTTCAACACATGGCCATTAACCTCGGCGCACCCGGCGACAGGCGAGATACAAACGGAACGTTATGGTTCGGCTATCCTCGACCCGGACTGCCAGGGGACCGCGCAGCATTGGGCTTCTCGTTCAAACTGGGAATGAACTTTATCAAAGAGCCGGAGTATCCTCGAAACAACAAAGAAGCCGAAGATATAAATGGAATGGAAACTCCCTGGCTGTTCGCTTCCTGTGCCAGAGGACTTAAACGCTGCGTTGTGCCGCTTTTATCTGAATCAGATGAGCCTGCTGAATATACAGTCAGACTATATTTCGCGGATTTCGATAATGAGCAGGCAGGCAAACGAATCTTCGACATTAAGATGCAAGGCAAGGTGGTTCTCGATAACTTCGACATTGTCAGGCAAGCAGAAGGACATGGCAAAGCTCTTGTACGGCAGTTCCAGGGCATCGCGGTAAAGGACAATCTGGTAATTGAACTTATGGCGCAGGATAAGAACCTCTCATCGAAGAACAGTTTGCCCGTTCTCTGTGGTGTGGAAGTACTCCGGGAAAGAAAAACGAAGAACATTGCAGCAGCAGTTAATGCTCGATAATAGGCCTTGTCGGCCCGTAAATAATAAGGATAACAATGAATACAAAACCAACTTCGCGCCGTCGTTTTTAAGAACGATGGAGATGGGAGGTGCGCTGCTGGCTTCCGGACAGACCCCTGATATTACACCCAATATCGAGTCGTCGAAGAGTTTTACGATTTTGCAAATGACCCTGATGCACTGCATAATCTCAGCGGCAATCCTAAATATAAAAAAGAACTCGACAAAATGCGGAAGGAATTGTTAAACTGGATGAAACGCACCAATGATCCGGTATTGGAGGCATTGGAAAACCGCAGCTCACCAGAGGCTTTGAAAATATTTATGGCTGAACAGGATGCCAAAAGCGGCAGGAAAAAAAGAAAAAAGAAAAAAACTAAAAAAAAGAACGTAGCAAAACAAACTTCTTACTAAAGTAAAGGAGTCAGGAAAATGAATAAGAAAAATTTAACCAGACGGGAGTTTCTAACTGTTGCGTCAACAGGTACTATCATAGCCGCTACATCAGGAGGAATCGGCGCATACGGAAACGCAAGCAAAACAACAGGTAAAGCCGCTATTCTCGGCGGCAAGCCGGTCAGAGCTAAACCGTTTCCCGGCTGGCCGGTTTGGGACAGAGGTGCAGAAAAACATGTTATATCTATATTGCGCAGCGGAAAATGGTATAGAGGAGGAGCAACAACAGTCACTGAATTTGAAAAAAAGTATGCCGAATTAATGGGAGCGAAACGTTGTGTCTGCACGGTAAACGGAACCAACGCCCTGCTTACAGCTATGCATGCACTCGATGTAGGTGTCGGAGATGAGGTTATTGTCTCTCCATATACGTTTATCGCCACATACAACGTTGTTATAGGTTCATGCGCCCTGCCGGTTTTTGTCGATACCGACCCAGAGACATTCCAGATAAATCCGGACAAAATAGAAGAAAGAATAACCAAAAACACCCGAGCCATCCTTCCGGTCCATATTCTGGGACTGCCTGCAGATATGGACAGAATCAACGCAATCGCCAAAAAGCATAACCTTATTGTGATAGAAGATGCCTGCCAGGCATGGATGGCAGAATGGAAAGGTAAAAAGATGGGCACGTTAGGAGACTTGGGTTGCTTTAGCTTCCAAAACTCAAAACATTTGCCCTGCGGCGAGGGTGGAGCCGTTATTGGAAATGACGAAGAATTAATGGACAGATGTCACTCTTTCCACAACTGCGGCAGGCCTTATGGGAGCGTTAAGAAAACCAGCAATTACCCCATCATCGGAACCAACCGCAGGATGACGGAATACCAGGCGGCCATACTGCTTAGCCAAATGAAACGCCTTGAAAAAGATACGGAAAGACGTAACCAGAATGCCAAATATCTTACTTCAAGAATCAAAGACATTCCCGGCATTCTCCCTCACAGGCTATATAAAGAGGTAACCAGAGCGGCATACCATCTGTATCCTTTCCGCTATAAAAAAGAACACTTTAATGACCTTTCGCGGGACAAATTTCTTTCTGCACTCAGGGCCGAAGGTATCCCCTGTTCAAGTGGCTATGGTCCACAGTACAATGACGGCCTGATTGAAGATGCATTAAATTCCAAAAACTTCAAAAGAAGTTTCTCAAAAGCAAGACTGAATCAATACCGCAGAGAAAACCACTATCCTGATAACGACCAGCTTTGTAAAGAGGCGGTCTGGTTCGGTCAAAATATGCTTCTTGGCAGTAAAAAGGATATAGATGACATAGCGGACGCCATATTGAAGACCTATGAGAACAGAGACAAGCTGGCACAGTCAGACAAAACATCGTCAAGATATAAAAAAGATTCTATTGCTTTGTAAGATGTGACATACAGACTTGGCATTGTAAAGAGCAAAGGGATTAGGTTATCTCTTAACGTCTTAACAAATTTTATCAGAGCAGCCTGGCAGAGGACGCTATGTGCTTCGCTTCATCTGAGTAATGATGTTCAGGTTATGGTGTGTCTTCATATTAACATTTCATTGCTGTACAAATCTGTTCGGTGCATGAACAGTGTTAATCGCAATTCTTGAAAGGGAGAAAAATGAGTAAGATAAAATCAAGCCTGTTGATGACAATTACTGTTATTCTTTTCTGCTCGCCCCTTACCTGTTTAGCCCAATCATACAAATCAATCCTCGAAAAAATCGGAGTTAATCGTGGAATATGCGTAGTGCTTGGTGACAGGAGGTGCAAACTTGCCTTGGAGCTGGCACAAAGCACTGAACTGCTGATATATGTGCAGTTGCGCAGTGCAATGGATGTGGAGAGGGCATGTAGTATAGTTGACGAAGCGGGTTTTTACGGGACACGCATCTTCGTGGAAAAAGGCCCATTGACCAGGATACATTTGGCTGACAATTCAGCCGATGCCGCTGTTGTGCTGTTTAAGTTGCCCAAAGAAGTTGAAACAGAGGTACTTCGTGTTCTGCGTCCCGAGGGTAAAGCCATAATGGGACCTAATAAAATCCTGGCCAAGGGGTTTGACGAAGGAGTAGATGACTGGAGTCATCCTTATCATGGCCCGGACAATAATCCGCAATCAGAAGACACGATTATTCGCGCCCCCTATCTGACACAATTTCTAGCCGAGCCGCGCTATGCACCGTTACCTCAGGTGGCTGTTGCTTCAGCGGGTCGTGTGTTTAAGGCGTTCGGGCACGTGGCCTTCAAGAGCCGGGAAGAACCGTTCCTTAATAAGCTCGTGGCGTTCAACGGCTACAACGGCACGATACTCTGGCAGCGGGACCTGGCTGAGGGTGTAATGATTCACCGCAATACAATGATTGCGACACCGACGACGTTATATGTCGGTGACGATAAGTCATGCAAGCTCATCGATACGGTAACAGGCCGATTGAAAGAAGAAATTATCCCGCCAGTGAAACAGGCCGGCGGGACGTTCTGGAAGTGGATGGCCCTGGAAGACGGCGTACTGTATGCCCTTATGGGACAGCAGGAGCAAAGAGACCCAACAAAACGATGGAACCGTGAATTGCACGGTTGGCCATGGAACCCGATATCAAAAGGGTTCAACCAGCCGGAGAATCCGTGGGGATTCGGTAGAAACGTGTTGGCTATTGACTCGAAAACAAAAAAGGTCCTGTGGAGCTACCGAGAAGACGAACCAGTGGACAGCCGGGCAATGTGCATGAAAAACGGACGAATATATGTATTTCGATTTGGAACGTATCTGGCTTGTCTGAATGCGAAAAACGGCGAAGTAATCTGGCGAAAGACACCGAAAAATGCACCAGAGTTGTTCGAATCACTTGGGAAATATCTGAATCGACAGGATTACCGTACCAACTGGCGAACTACAAGTTATACTAAGTGCAGTGATAAGGCTTTGTACTTTGCCGGGACTCAGATTGATAAGCTCCTTGCAGTTTCGGCCGAAAACGGAAACGTTCTCTGGGAACATCCTTACAGCAATTTTCAGTTAGTTCTTCGAGATGACGGTCTGTACGGTCTCAGCGGTCAAAATGACGAAGGCAATCTCAGCAAGAAGTTCGACCCGCTAACCGGTGCCGTATTGGCAGATTTGAAGACAGCTCGTCGGGCATGTACCCGGCCAACAGGCTCTCTCGACTCTATATTCTACCGGGCCAGAGGAGGTTCGACACGTTTGGACATAGCCGACAAGCGTCAGGACTGGATTTCGCCTATGCGTGCCCAATGTCACGATGGGGTCACTATTGCCAACGGCCTGCTGTACTGGTGGCCATCGGTATGTGATTGTCAGCTTACGCTCTACGGCATCACATGCCTTGGGTCTGCGGGTGATTTTGATTTTAAGCCACATGCAACTAAATCACAGCGTCTGGAGAAAAACGTTAGAGATTTGACGAAAGTAGCAAGCTTGCCTGAATCTTCGTCTGACTGGCCCACCTTCCGTGCAGACAATACCGGCAGTGCAACAACAGAAGCTGTAATTCCTGAGAAAGCCAGACTACTGTGGGCATATAATCCTAAAATTACACGCGCCTCCGGAGTTTCAACTCCCACAGCACCTGTTGCGGTTGGTGGTCTGATATTTACGAGTGGCCCCGACGGCATCGTCAGAGCCCTGGATGCATCCAATGGTCAGCTAAGATGGAAGGCATATACCAATGGTGCGGTCCGCTTTCCTCCGACCATCTGGAAGGGTCGTGCCCTGGTCGGCTCCGGCGACGGCTGGGTTTATGCCTTCGAGGCAAAGACAGGTCGGCTGCTCTGGAGGTTTCGTGCAGCCCCTGAGGAACGTAAGATACCGGTATATGGCTCACTGCTTTCTACCTGGCCGGCCGCAAGCGGAGTATTAATCGAAGATGGAACTGCTTATTTTGCCGCCGGTATTGTTAATTATGACGGCACTTATGTCTATGCGTTAGATGCTGCAACCGGACGTATAAAATGGCAGAACAACACATCAGGCCATCTGGACAAGCAAGCCCATACCGGAGCAAGCGTCCAGGGCCATCAACTACTTCACGATGGCAAGCTCTACTTAGCGAGCGGTACATCTC
>JABMRO010000397.1 GCA_013202635.1 Planctomycetota bacterium | reverse complement strand
TTTTGTCTTTTACCAGCGTTCTTTTAAGCCCGTCCAATCGATATGTGTTCTCAACCGGCTCGAAGTAAAACAGCCCGCCATCATTTCCGTGTGTCTCGAACAGCATTGCCACGCCTTCATCAAGCCAGCTCGGCAGGCGAAACTTAAAGCATCTGCCGTTGAACTGGTGCCATCCTTCGTGCCCCAGGGCTGAAAAAGTCCGCTCTATGCCGATATCATATACCACACAGGCGCCCTTATGATAATACGCACCGGCCTTTATTTTGCAAAACATTTCCGCCTGCTCATCATCTGCGAAGCTCCTGGTGAAATTCTCCCACTGACGTCGGTTGGCAAAGAGATAGATGGTAAATTTTGAATTTATTTCGATGGATTCGGGTATCTGACTATTATAGGCCCGATATGCCGACTCAATAAATCCGCTGATGCCTCGAAGTACGAAAGGCTCCAGAAGTGTTGTGAAAATCTCGTAGTGGGTGGTAGTCAATTTCAGCCCCGGCCCGTAACTATTATTCCAGACCTCAACGGATTTCAGGTCGGGCAGAGCCTGACTCTGCAAATACGCCGCCATTCCTGCACCGGTATCGAGCTGCTGAGTATTATTAATACCCGTAATCTCGATTTTATCGGTTCCGGAACATCCGGCCAGACTGATAATGACTATGAAAATCAGCGAGAACTTCCTCACTCCAACCCTTTCTCCGAAGACCAGAAACTGTATTTTGACCGGCAATCGATTGCGTTGCCGGGATAAAGCCAAATCTAAGAAACATAGTTACAAAACCCTGAACTCCATATTATTGTTAACATCGGCTGCAAATGATAAGGAATCCATTATATTTTGTCCACACATTCGGCATTTTTCGTCTAAACTTATGGTCGGCCCGATAAGGCGGAAGCGATACCTTTTGGGACTGGGTGATACTGAGAGTTACTGGAAAACCGAATGAAAAAGTCAAAAACAATTGCAATTTTACTATGGATTTGGTAGTCTAATCAGGCTTGGAGGCTTAACTGTGTAGATTACTGGTGTATATGGAAAATCCAGATTGTTGTTCAAGATGGAGGCCTAAGATGAAAGGCAGATTAGTAATAGTCCTTGCGTTAATATTTCTATGCTTCTGTTTGCCGCTTATGAACGGCTGCGCAAACAACGCCCAGACGGGCGCCGCTATTGGGGGAGCCGGCGGTGTATTGATAGGAGCTATCGCAGGCGGGGGCGGAGGAGCGATTGTTGGAGGGCTAATAGGGGCCGGCGGCGGCTATGTAGTGGGCAACGAAATGGACAAGTAACAAAAGCGACGAACTATATATCTTTGAAATCCGCCCCGAATACATCGGCAGTGAACAAATAGACTTCCGTTTCCGGGTCCTTCCAGGCATCGGGCGCAAGGCCGGCTTTGTGAGAGCAGCAATACGAAAGAAATTCCTCTTTGCTCCAGCCGGTCTCAGTGGCAACTTGAGGAAGGAAGCAGCCGGACGTATGTCCACTTTTTATATAAATACCGTCAACGCCTAATCGCAGACTTAACGGCTCGTCCGTCCGCTGCAAAGGCGACAGAACTGATATTTCGACATCTAATTGGCCTAATTCACCGGTGCTTATCCGGTCGGCGAAAAAGCGAGGGTCGCTGGTGGCTGAGGCCTTTGCCATATCGGCGATTAATTCAACCAAGGGACTGTCCGAGATAAAGTTTCCTATGCAGCCCCGCAGTCGGTCATTATTTTTCAATGTTACAAAACATCCGCAGTGAGTGTTCAATTCGGGGTCGTCCGATTGGGGTACTGTGGTCGGCTTTGACTTGATGACCGCCTCGACTGTATCGCATGCAATTTTCAGAAGTGTTTGTTTTTGAGTGTCATTCATTTTTTTAGCCGGAGAACATCCGGCCCAAAAGCTTTATCAGATAAACCACGACCACCAGCAATATAATAACAACAACCGTGGCAATGTTGAAATATTTTTCTATTAATCGCCGCGCCTTTTCACCGAGGAAATAGAACAGCAGCGACTCCCCTCCAAATCTCATCGTGCGGAATACGATGCTTATCGTTACGAATTTCAGTAGAGAAACTTCCGCCATTCCTCCAACCCAACTGAAAATCATATAGGGTACCGGCGTCAGCGCCGAAATTGCGATGGCCCAGAAATCGTACTTGGTATAAAGGTCGAGGGCGAGCTGCGCTTTTGCACCCAGGCTAATGGTATTGAAAAAATCTACTATCCGTTCCGGCCCGATAGCCAGACCGAGAGAAAAGGCAATCGTTCCTCCGAGAACGGAAAAGAACGCGCAGGTCAGGCCGTATCTTAGTGAACGCTTCGGCTTACCAAGGCAAAGCCCTATCACCAGAACATCGGCAGGAATCGGCACGCATATCGGCTCGGTCAAAGCAAGCATAATTAGCGCTATCATCCCATAGCGGGTGTCGGCCCAGTGAACAACCCAGTTATACAACCGCCTGTGCCACTGCCGCCAGGCAACGGCTTTGTTGCTCGTTACAGGTTGCTCGTCGCTCGTTTTTTCAATTATTGCTTCAGGATTCGTCATCCGATATTCCTTGTTTCTCTAATTCCTCTTTCTCGAATAGATCAGGTCCATCGTCTTTTGGCTTCTGAGGCGATTTTAGTTTGGAAGCCTTGCTCTGCTTGGAAGGAAATTCTATGATTTTTATCTCCGGACCGGATTCGGATTCCTGTTCCTGCTTATCATCAGGAATGAAAGGTATCAATCCCATTTCATACGCTTCTTCCTGTACATCCCTTGGGGCCATGCGGATATCCATTATCAATCCACCGACATCAAACATCCAGACCAGGGGATTATCTATAAGCAGTTCCGGCAGGCACCAGTCCGGATCAAGCGGCATCAGGTCAAGCTTGTCACGGATGATTTTTGATTTGGCCGCCATTGTCCCTTGTGAGACGCCGAACCTTTCAGCCACCTGTGCCGATGTCATATGGGGGCTTTGTTTGGGGTCATGTAAAAAATTGACCCAGCCAACGGCGTCAACTATCCCGCCTGCCCAGGCAGCTGGACTACTTCTGCTCAGTGGTAAATGTGTTCGGCAAATTGCACCTGCCATATGCTCACAAAGCTCCTTATAGTTCTCATTGAGGTGAGTATCGCAGAAGGTGTCTATCAACTCCACAATTTGCTCAAAGAGCTGCCGATTCTTTTTTGGAACATGCATCTGTGCGGCTTTGCTTTTACTCTTTCTCATCTCAAAACTCCTTTCCATCCATAGATCAACATAAGTCATCCCTATCACAAGGCCTGCTTTGCACGCCGTGGTAATATCATAATAATCAATAGTCAATCTGCGAATTTCCCTGCCGGTCCGCCGGCCGTGAACAAGACCGCAAACCGTGTTACCAAAGCGCCTAAAAGAACATAACCCAAAATCACCTGAATGCTAAGTAAAATATGTCCCCAGATGCTTTGCGCATTTGCGTACATATCACCAAAGCCTAAAGTTGTCATCGTTACAATGGAAAAGTAGAGGGTTCTCAAAGGCACAAGCCACCAAGGCAC
Organism: Planctomycetota bacterium; assembly: GCA_013202635.1. GTDB lineage: Bacteria > Planctomycetota > Phycisphaerae > Sedimentisphaerales > Anaerobacaceae > NIOZ-UU13. The sequence continues at coordinate 3,719 of JABMRO010000397.1, read as the reverse complement.
TGCTACTCCACTTGCATCTACAAAGAGATTATTAACAATCCCCGGCGGAGCTATTCGCCCCCAATGATAATAGATGTTCGCGAAGATAAATGCCAGACCAAAGAAAGAAAATATAATTCGCTTTGTGGATATTCCATAATCACTTATCAACCAGAAAGGCTTGACCAGCCATTTCAATCGAGGATGTTCCTTATACCAATCTTCCCAGGTCTTCCGCCTGAGGTTACATTCTAACAGCCCTTTCGTTGCCGGATCAATCCGTACACTATCCAGAGCAACCATTCTGAAATCAGTCTCCCTGTCAACCTTACAATCCCTAATCACAGTATGAACATCAACTTCAGCCTCCATAAAATCTGCTCCTTGCAAATAAGCTCTCTTAATCTTAGCCCCTTGTAGATGAGCACCAAGAAGTATCGCTCCTTCCAAATGGGCGGACCAAAGATTCGCCTCTTCCAGATGGGAGAAACGAAAGTATGCCCCTTTCATATGGGAAAATTTAAGGTTTATTCTCTTTAGATAGCGATTATTTAGATTCGCTTCCTCTAAAAGAATCTCTTCTCCGGGATTATCCTCACGCCGCTTGTTCCACTCTTTCATATCCTCCTTTTCCGAGCAGAGCAGCAGCATATTGTATTGTTCCTGGTCGAACCGGGGTTCCTCCTTCGGTTTTTCATTTTTCGATTCCGATTCGTTCATTTTTTTTAACCTCTCCGTATCCGCTAATGAGTAAATCTTCCCGCTCATTAATTAACCGGTTATCTTGTATCTTGGGCCTTTTGTCTTTTGTGGCTAATTTTCATGTTCAGAATAAATCCAACCTGCTATAATGTCAACGAGCAACTATGAATGATAAAGAACAATTTGAGACCGTCGGTGAGGGGTTGTTGGTAAGAGCGCCCGCTAAAATCAATTTAAGTCTGCTTGTAGCCGGGCAGCGTGCCGATGGATTCCACGAGTTGGAAACGATAATGGCCAAGGTCAACTGGTACGATGAAATCCTCATCGAGCCGGGACAAAAAGCCGGCATCGAACTTGTCTGCAAAGGCCCGCACTGGGCACCGGATGGAAAAGAAAACCTTGTCTATCGGGCTGGTGAGCTATTGCTGAATAGTTGCCGCCGGCGGGACGATGTTAAAATCACACTGACAAAAAATATCCCCGCCGGCTCAGGGCTCGGCTCGGCCAGCAGCGACGCGGCGGCAACCCTTATGGGGCTTAACGAATACCTTGATATACAACTTCCAAAAAAACAGCTTGCCAAGCCGGCATCACAGCTCGGCAGCGACGTAGCTTTCTTTCTGAATGGGCCGCTGGCGTTTTGTACAGGAAAAGGCGAAAAAATTAAAAAATTAGAAGAAAATTTTAACTTTCTGGCTTTTTTGGTGCTTCCGGATGTAAGTGTTTCTACCAAAAAGGTTTACGCTAATTATGAGCACAATCAGCCCCTCTATGAAAAGCTGAGCAGTCAAATAAAGGGCTATATCAAAAAAAACAGGATTGATTTAGTGGTGAAGATGTGCGCAAATATGCTTGAAAGAAGCTGTTTCAGTTTGGTGAAAAGCATTGCCGAACTGAAGGCAAAAATTGAATCGTTAGGTATTAGGCCTTGCTGCCTAAGCGGTAGTGGTTCAACAATGTTTTGTCTCATTGAGAGCGGGGATGAAGAGATAGCCAGGCAGTACAAACACAGACTTGAAGAAAAGATTGGCTGCAAAAGCATTATCGCCAGTAACAATAGATGGTAAACTTTTTTAGTGAGGCAAAGAAAATGAAAATCACTGAGGTCAGAGTCAAGTTGGTGAACAACAAGGATGACAGGCTAAAAGCTTTTTGCTCGATAACGATGGACAATGAGTTTGTGGTTCGCGACATCAAGATCATCGAAGGTACGAACGGCTACTTTGTCGCTATGCCGTCCCGGAAAATGAGCGACCATTGCGAAAAGTGTGGAGGCAAAAACCATCTCAGGGCCAAGTACTGTAATAACTGCGGAGGGGCCCTCCAGGACAACAGGGCAAAAAAGGATTTCAAAGGCAGAATGAAGCTGCACGCCGATATCGCACATCCGATAAATGCCGAATGCAGAAAAAGGATTCAGGAAAGAGTTACCGCCGCTTTCAAAGAAGAGATGGAGAAATCAAAGGAGCCCGGCTACAAGCCTGTCGAGCTGGATGAGCCGGACGATGAGGTCCCTGAAATAGTCTCGTAGTAAACAGGTCCCATTTTGCAGTTTATCTCAAAATTGGGAACTCAAAGACAATGAGGCCGAATACCAACATGCCGTCGAGAAGACATCTCCCGATTCAATGACTCTTCTATTGCCTTTCAGGTCTGGCGCAAAGCACCCCCTATTATGCTGTAAGGTCCTCGAGAACTTTATCAAGAGCAACATCCAAATACTCATTGAGTTCGTATTTACCTTCTGTAAGCTGCTGTCGGACATCGAGAACTTTCTCTTTTCGTCCGTCCGGCAGCGAAGCAATCTTTTTTAACACCTGGCCAATAGGAGTAGTGTTTAGATTTTCAAGAATCTGCTCCATAATAAAATCCTTATCCGGAGCAAGGCTATCTTCAACAGTATCCACTTGGCGATTTTGGCCTTTAAAACGGCTGCTGGAATCGAAATCGGACATTCAGACTACCTTGCATGATAAGCTTCGAAGCGAAAAAATCCTTTTACCCCTCAAAGCTAATAACCACTATATATTGTGTATCCCCTTAATCCCTTAGGAGGCCCAAAATAACCTATTAATACTGGTATCGACAACAATGGCCTAAAAACTTTAGAAAAGTTTGGTGCTGGATAACTTTTGCGAAGGGCAAAATTTACATAAAGACAGGGCAAAATAAAACCTGTTAGTATTAAAAACGAGCTTTTTAAGAAGCCCCATTTTAACGGCCGGGCCGGCAATATGGGACTAAGCGGAGAAATTAGGCAATATACTATATATAGTGATATAAAAAAAGAGCAGAACACGGGAAAGCTAATGCAATTTGCCCGAATTTTGGGTGCCGGTGGAGCGCGGTATCCACCCAGGATTGGACAATAATTTTTTTCAGTTCTTGGGCAAAAAATTACAAAAGTGTTTAATTTGTCCGAGCACAAGTGCAAAGGTGGCGGTTTTGATAATATACGCACTTTCAGAGATGACGGGCGGGAATATAGAATTGGCCGTGAGCGAAATCCTTGAAAGGTATGGTGTGATGCATAATCGCAGAGATTATCCTTGACAGGACAGCGGCTAATTTAGTAGAAATACATTGGGTGAAGTGTTCCTGTGCAGCCGTGCATCTGTGGATTTTAGTCTTCCCATGGGCGCAGTTCCTGTAGTTTTCTTAAATAAATGAGGAGTTATTGTGAATTATGCAAGGCAAAGAATAGATACTTTGTGCTTTGCAGTGAAGATATTTTTACATTTCACTTAACAACCTACATTTTTTAAGGAGGATTATTATGTACAGAAATTTAATTTATTTGGTTTCTTTTTTATTGTTAGTGGTATTGGTTAACAACGCTTCAGCGGAGCTGGTAGGACACTGGAAACTTGATGGGAACCTGGATGACTCAGCAGGCTCGGCGAACGGCACATTCACAGGTGGGACACCAAGCTATGGAGCGGGGATGATCAATCAGGGTCTGGTATTCGATGGGGCCGACGACTACCTGGAGCTTCCTTCGCCAACAAATCCAACAACCTATACTATTGCCGCTTGGG
>JABMRO010000033.1 GCA_013202635.1 Planctomycetota bacterium | reverse complement strand
CGCCTACACTTACGGCGTGGAGCCAGATGCATTTTTTGTGGGGACTTCTGCGAGTGATTTTACCAAATCGCTGGTCCCAGCCGGTCCTGTAGCGTTTGTGTCTGATAGCTCGATATATAATCACAGGGCTATAAACTATCACGGCTAACAAATACAGCAAATCCAAAATGATTCTCATTCGGTTGTCCTGCAAATCAGTAAACGGGTTAGAAATTTATGAATAATATTCGTAAAGTACAATGATGTCAAACAGTTGCCTGAGTATGTAAGTAGGGAATTGACGTATTGATAGATAAATAGACAAAAAGAACCTGATGTGTTTTTGAGCTTATCCGCCTGGATTTTATTGCATTTAGGGTGCGGCAGTGCTGAGCCAGTATTCGGTAAATACAGACAGGTCAAGTATATTTATGGTACCATCAGGATTCAGAGGAGGCGCCAAGTCAGCTTCCGGATTCCAGTTTGGAGAGGTTGTGGTGCTGAGCCAGACCTTACTGAAAGCGACAAAATCCAGAAAGTCAACTATACCATCACCGCCTTCAGGGGCAATATCGGCAGGGAGATATGCCGGGATAAGCTCAAATTCCAGGGAAGGAGGTTCCTGACCGTACAGGCCTCCGCCCCGCAAAACAAGGTTAAAATTCACAAAGAGGTTCATGCCGATTATGCCTTCAAGAGTTCCTCCCTCCGGTGAGCCAACGTCAAGCAGAATGACCGGAACATTTGTAAAGCTTAACCAATCACCGAGTGACGGTATATCGAGAGAGTCGATATAGAAGCCAGGCTCGATAGTTATCTCACCGGTGACGTCCTGAATCTCGACTTCAAAATCTGGATTATCCGGGTTGAGCCCAAGCCGGGAGCCGATACCGGAGCTGATAACAGTAATCTGGGCACCTGTGTCTAACATGAAACGTTGTTTATCGATTGCACTGAAGTCATCGTTGCGAAGATCCACACTATCAACGAAAAACAGGCTTTGAGCCAGGTTTCCCACGATGATAGAAGGGGTGCCGGGCTGGAAAATAAACTCCATAATCGCTTCGAGATCTGGAATGTACTGTATATTTAGCGCACCGGAAGGAATGAGATTCAGAGGCATGCGGTTGGTATAATCAGGTATCCGGGAATCGTCGTGGTCATAAAATCTTATGTCCGGCGAGGTATAGTCGTTGCCGTCATGTGTTACTGTTATCTGACGGTCGTTATTGATTACCGTTACGAAATTTACGCTCATAGGTGAGCCTACGACAGTTGGCAGATCAGGCTTATCCAGGGGCGGCAAGTCTCCCACAATAACAGAGACGTTACTCTGGCCTACCATATTTGAGCTGTCCAGGGTCATTCCATTCGGTTCAATGGCCGCCAGTCCATCTGCGAAGATAGCCAGGGGCTGGCTCACCCACCCCAAAACAGAATTTGTCGCACCGAGAATCTCTATCATACTCGATGTAATCATATCAGCATTGTAGATACCTGTTCGATTAGCACCAGCGTAGCTTATTATGTGAGCAGAAGCACCGGTGTCAAACAAACCGATCGTAAAGTCAGTCTCCGGGTTATCCGTAAAGTGCCTGCCGACAACAGACATATGCGTTTGAGCCACCCAATCAAAGTCATCTGAACGCTCATCCGTAACAGTAACGGCAATCCTCGGCACAAATCCATCTATCGGAGGAGAATCGATGACATTCGCCATCACAGACGGCACCGACAGGATATTAAACGATGTCTTTTCGGAAGGTAACTCTTTCCGGAAGATCCTTTTGCGTACCACATCCGGCTGGTTACCGACTTTTCCATTGTATAGCGATGGTTCCTTATCTTCAGAATACCTTATGGCTTTTACACGACCGCCGCCGGTCGTTCGCCAATTGACTTCTTGCCGCTTCCAGCCGGTCCGTCCGGCCTGAACAACAGAAATCCAGCAGACGACTATTGTGGATAAAATAATAAATAAGGCTTTAATCCGGTTGTATGGGTTGTTTCTTTTCATCTTCTACCTTACCTTTAACAACACATCTTATAATAACATATTCAGGCAGAATTTTCACATGGAAAAAGCTAAACCGCCGATTGTCTCGTTTAAGTAACCTGTAAATTTCTTGAGAACTCTATTCAACGCTGACTGTCTCTATATAGTAAGTGCCATAAAGCAATGTTTTTGTGACTTGAAAACCGGTAAATAGCATAAATACTGCATAAAAAAAGTTATACTTTTGACTTATGGGCTGAATCGATATGGTGCTGATTTATGTCCCCCCGGAGTTCAATAGGATAGAGCATTGGCTTCTGAAGTCTGCCCCGGATTATAAATACTTGTCCTGTCTGTTCTTATATATATTTTATTCTGCTGCGTTATTCCCGGGGGGTGATTGTAAGGCAAACATGAGCATGCGTCACCGGTTTGGTTAGGTTAATGCCTAATCTGGTGGGTTTTTTTCGGGCGCTGACGTTTTCCATGATAGTTTCCGGCTGGATTTCGAAGTCAGCACCGTTAATCTTTATGTCCACATCTAAAGCCTTTTCCGAATCATGGACAATTAGTGAACGAGAAGAGGATTGTTTCCAACTGTCGAATGTTATCAGGGCCGTGCTGAAGTTACAAGGCCGGGAGAAGGTGACTTCATCGGTTATACATAAAGAACCTTTGCCGACGCGGGAATAGACAAACTTACGTTCGAGCTTTCTAAGTTCGGGCACATTATAAGCGGAAGAAATATCCAGAACCAGTGTATCGGTAGTGTCGGTAAAGTTTTGGCTGACTACGCGGGCACAGGCCCGGCTGCCAGTTTGCTGTAATTTGCCGGCAACAACAGGGACGGGGTGGCCGAAAGAATTAAGGACTTTGCTTTCGTAGCGGCGGGAACTGAATGTACGGGCGGTATAGACTTCTCCGCCGGGATCAATCAGCAGGGGTTTATCGTCCAATACTACAACAAAAGAGCCAACATCGTTGTGGTTGTGATGTTCCTGATTATGGCCGCCTTTTAGGGCGACGGCCAGTTGCGAGGACGAATTAGCACTTGGCCGGGAGATTAGGATGCCGGCTTTGTCAAACCATGAGCGTATGCCGGGTCCCTGTGAGGAACCTTGACTAAGTGGGGCGCGAGAAGCGGAATTGGGAAAGGAATACATCATACTTTGATACAATGAACCACCGGGGGAGACAGGGTCGATTTGTTCCCAGGAGCGCAATGCCAAGCCTAAGCGCCGACTGATAAAATACATCAGCTTTGGGCTGGGTTGTGCTCTGATGGAACAATCGGCAAAGGCGGGATAAACATCGTTGATGATTTTGATATTTGCACCGAATGTGGCGGCTTGTTTGGCCTTGTTATTTTGGAGCAGGTCCACTTTGCCGCTGGTGGCCTGGTGAATCATTTCGCTGAGCATAATATAGTAGCCAAAGCCATAGTTCCAATAGCCAAGACCTTCGGAACAGTAGCCGTCGTCAGTAAATCCTTCGAGGAAGTTTTTTGAGTAGTTTTCAGCAGCGGCTATAAAAAGAGCGCGCTGATCAGGCGGATCGATGACGGCCAGAGCCGCACCGGTTACTCCAGCCAGGCAAACGGCGTTCCAGTTGTTTGTTCCGGTTATCCACCAGTTTTTGTTACGTTTTCCCATCACCATATCCCGATAAGGTTCAAAGATACGCCTATCCAGGTTGTTATGTATGAGCCGGCGGATTCCGGGACTTAGTTTATCGGCCAGCAGATAGTCTGCGGTTGCCAGGGACCAGGCAAGAGTTGAAGAGCCGAGGTCGATGTCCGTGCTTGTTCCGTTAAAGTTGGTGAGTTTAGAGTCGTGAGCCGGCATTACCCAGGTGCGTTCGGAGCAGAGCACATTGACAATTTATTCGAAGGCCGGTATAAAACGGCCTTTATTTTCCATGCATTCGGCCAGGGCGAGCGTGCGGATTCTTCGGCGTCTAATGCCGCTGATTCTCTGCCAGCGGGTGCGATTGCCGGTGCGGGAGAAGTCCAGATACAAATCGTCGGGCTGGTCAGGAACAGGTTGTTGCATAAGCTTTTCTGCGTCGAGGATAATTTTCTGAAATGAATCATTCCGGGCCAGTTTTTGCCAGGCGTCCCTGTCAGATATGGGCGAGCCAAAACCTACCGGATTTTCAGGAAGCAGCGTGGAGATGTATTTGATGCGATTTTGGTCGATTGTATCAGCCGCTCCAAGGGTGGTTTCCTGGGAGATGATTGTGCAACTGAGAATTAGTGCCAGAGTTATTACAGAGAAAAACATCGAACAATTTGTCATTTGTCTCATTGCGATTATTCCTTTTCAAAGACAGCCGGAGACTTCTTGCAAATGTGTATGGCTGAACCTAATTGCGAACTCGTAGTTTTTAACTTTAATTGCAGTATATGAAATATACCGAGATATTAACAGAAATGAAACAATAATGGTGAATTAAATGAAAGGCAAATGAAATTTTGTGAGGAATATCTGGTCGACTGTAATGCGACACAGGCCGCAATTGGAGCGGGATATGCTGAAAGATCGGCCTCTTCGATGGGCTACGAAAATCGGCAAAAACCTAAGATACAAAGATATATTAGCGAGTTAAAGGAAGCAAGAAATCTAAGGACCCAAGTTACCGCCGATAGGGTCCTGGTGGAGTTAGCAAAAATAACATTTGCAGAAAAAGGTGTAAAAACTGGATACAAACTGAAAGCCTTGGATATGCTAGCAAAACATGTAGGTATCTTCGACAACCAGCCTAACCTTGAACTGCGAGCCAAGATGAAGAATAGATATAAAGATGATAAGGATGCATCTAAAGTAATTAAGGACATCAAAAAGTGGCAAACAGCTCGAAACGGTTCTGATACAGGCGATAATGGCGATTACCAGTAGACTGAATTTGATCTGCTGCGGCCATGAATCAGGTGCTGGGTGAAGGCCGTATTAGGTGCTGTGTGACAGTAGACCTGGAAAGTTTGTATTGAAAAAGATGGTAGAATGGATTAAACCGCCAGCTCAGCCCTTCATAGCCATATGAAAAAAAAAGCTTATATTGTCCTGCGTCTTCTCAGCCAGCCGACAAGGCCTGCACCAATACTACCTAATAGAATAGCCCCGGGTGCCGGGATTACATTAAACTTGATATTATCCACGATCTCGATCAGGCCGGGTGGGTTAGGGGGTGTTCTGCTCACGTTGTAGAAGAAAGTAGCCTGGTCGAAATTCATACCTGAAATCGATATCGACTGATTCATTATATCGTCTCTGTTCATAACGACAGCTGTCTGGCCGACTTGTGTAGCCCCGAGAAAAGCGGTCAGTATCGCCGTATCACCTGGGTTGGACCAGGTTGGGTCGTCGTTGCCGAATTCCAACTCGAGGGAGGTTGCGATACCGGAGAAGTCCATGACCAAATATCCGGGATCGTCCCAATACACTGCGAGTGCGTTACCGTGACTTTCAACACCATAGTCGCCTACAACCAGGTCGGCTCCCGACGAATCCGTAAAACTCACGAGGGATGAATCAGCACTAACCCATCCGTTCGGCTTTAGACCTGTCGGATCATTCTCAAAATCAATAGTTATGTTTGCCTGCGCAGATCCAGTTAATCCAAAGCATATGAACAGTACACAAATGATAATTAACTTTTTCATTTCTTTTCATCTTCCTCTGGAAGCCTCATTTTTTTTTACCCTCACATGATAAAATCGCTTTTGTGTCGTTCCTTTATTATTTAACCACAGACCTACAAGGCCTTCACGATTAAGCTAAAGATCTAAGGATACGTCAAAAATTGATTTTATCACCCATTTTCAACTCGAACAAACAGACCAATGGCATATCGTTAAATTAGCAATGGACAAGCCCTCCTCCTTTGAGGAACTTCTTTATAGTATGTTACTCTATCAAATTCCGAACCGAATGTCCAGAAAAAAATGGGAAAAATAAAAGTTTTTACACAAAAATGTGCATTTTTGAGGTTATAGCCTTTGTACGATTAAATCATCTTTTTTAATCTTCCTTCGTAATTCTACGGGTT
>JABMRO010000396.1 GCA_013202635.1 Planctomycetota bacterium | reverse complement strand
TATTGAGAAAGGTAATAGTGTTGGAGAATCATTGAAGAAGCACGACATCTTTCCTCCGATAATCGTACAGTTAGCTCTTTCCGGTGAGGAAGTGGGGAAGGTATCACAAATGCTCAGTAAAGGCGCCGATTTTCTTGACAAGGATATTGACAGGATAGTGAACGCTTTAATTGTGAAATTGGAGCCGGCGCTGACAGTCATTATGGGAAGCATCGTCGGATTTATCCTAATGTCCGTATATTTGCCGATGTTCGATTATATGCAGCACTTGAAATAATCCGGGAGTAGATTAAGAAAACGCAATTGTGCTGCAGGAAAAGTAACATAGCCTTGAATAATATCTTACAGACAGAAAGAGCGTGTCTATCAGATTAAGTAGTAGCTAATACACTTTATTGTAATCGGTCAGAACCATTGCTACCGTAGGCGCTTGCCTAACTCACTCGAGGTTTTAATTTCCTGAGGGTTTAACGCCGGGATTTACTTGCTTGGTGTTTCCGCGCCTATTATGTTTTCCAGAACCTAATACCGAGCTCTATCGAGAATAAATTTTTCTTGCCGTAGCTTTTCATTGGTGGCCGTTAATTCGTTGTTTTCTTGCTGTAGCTTTATGTTGGTGGCCGTTAATTCGGAGATGTTCTGATTAAGGCTATGCAGGGTACGTCCGTACCTGGCGAATACCCAGAACAAAAGTATAACCGATATGATTAGAGCAACCACCGCTAATACTGCTAACCACCACTCGGTTGCGGAGCTAATGCTAAACGAACCCCCGGCAGCTCCCCACTTCTCAGTGGGTGTTAGCGCCAAAGAAATAACGTGTAGCCCTTGTACGGTAATGCTTTCTGTTATCATGTCGAAGTTTTATCGGCTGGATATGGTGCTGACTTAAATTAGGATTTCCCATTTTCCTTGATTTCGGTGTGTTCCTGATATTACCACTTCTGCCATCTGAAATATCACATACCTCGAATGTCTTACCACGTTCTTGGATTTCCAGCGTAAGTTTGTGTCAGTGAATTACCCGCCGATAAAAGTAAAAGCCGATTGCCTCCGATAAACACCACTATGAGCGTGTTTTTTCAGTTGACGAACCAACTTAAAAGTAGCCTTGATGGCCTTTAAGCAATCATTGTTAAAGCATCCGGTATCTTAGTACCGACAATCTCATAAGCAGGTAAGTTGAATATAGTTTCTTTTTGAATGGGGAAGGATGCAATCCAGAAAAGGTTTTACGTTAGTCGAGTTGATGATCGTCGTTTTGATCCTCGGTGCGCTGGCGGCAGTTGCCATTCCAAGGATTATCGGCGGCGCACAAACTGCCAGGGTCAATGCCTGCAAAAGTAATGTTGACGTGATGAACAGGCAGATAGAATTGTACTATGCCAATGAGAGCGTCTGGCCGTCAGGCGCCACAGACAAAAAGCTTTTATTGGACGGGGTGTACCTAAATGCCCACTTGGAACGGCCTATAAGTATGATACGACCCTATATCGGGTCCCTGAGCACAGCCATTAATGGCAAGTGCAGGCTGGTTAGAAGCAGATGGATATGAAGCACAAGGCCAAAGATATTTTTTAAGCGGTTGTACTAAAGCGTCTTAAATTATTTGCCGATAGCCTCAGCATAGAGGTTATAATGAAATATGGTTTCTTTTTTGAAAGGTAAAAGAAATGCGAAGCAAAAAAGGGTTTACACTTGTTGAGTTGATGATTGTCGTTTTGATCCTCGGTGCATTAGCGGCAATTGCCATTCCAAGGATTATGGGAGGTGCACAAACCGCCCGGATCAATGCCTGCCAAACGAATGTCGATTTGATTAACTCACAAATCGAATTGTACAATGCAAACGAGGGCTTCTGGCCGGCATCGCTGACAGACGTAACTAATGACCCAAACTCTTTTCCCGACGGTGCGCCTGAGTGCCCATTGGGGACCACCTATGTTTATAGTGCGACTTCCCATCGGGTCGCTGAGCACAACCATTAGTGGTATCTGAGGATGGGGGGAGCCAGAGATAGCTCCTATTGAGACAAATCAGAAAAGACGGCGGCCTGCAGAGCAATCGGCGGCCGTCTTTTTCCTTTTGAATGGTGGGTGTCAATGAGGCCAGAGAAAATACAAGCTTTCACTTTGGTTGAGCTGATGATTGTCGTTTTAATCCTTGGCGCACTGGCGGCAATTGCCATTCCAAGGATTACCGGAGGCGCACAAACTGCCAGGGTCAATGCCTGCAAAAGTAATGTTGACGTGATGAACAGGCAGATAGAATTGTATTACGCAAACACCGGCTCCTGGCCTCTTAATTTGGGGGAAGTCACTAATGACCCAAACTATTTTCCCGATGGTCCACCTGAATGCCCATTCGGGAAGAAGTACTGGATGGGTCAATTCGGCATACTGGCTGGTAAGTATCGGGTCATTGAGCACCTCCATACTGTAATGGTAAGTAAAGAAGTAACGGCAATTGAAGAAGATGATTAGTTCTATGAAAAAGAAGAAGGCGGCATTTAGCTTAGTTGAGCTGATAATAATGGTGGCGTTTCTCGGCATATTTGCAGCTATTGCCCTGCCGAGGCTCAATTTCGCCATCATTTCAAAACAAAAAGCCGAAGCACTTGCCCAGAAAATCGTTACCGACCTTCGCCTCACGCGCAGACTTGCTATTTCCGACGCTGCGAATAATACCAAAGGCTTTGAACTGAAGATGGTCGGTGCCGTTCCATATAACACCTACGAAATTGAAAATGTAGATACCAAGGCAACTATCGCTTCGCACACTATTGATTCAGGTCTCAGCTTGATCAACCCGACCGGAATAAGATACATCTTCGGCCCACTGGGAAATTTGGAAGGAGGTGCGACTCAGATGATTGTCTCTACTGAAGGCAGAAGTTTCACAATCACCATTAATCCGGCAACAGGTGCAGTAAAATGTGTCGAAAACTAAAAATCGTAAATCGTAAATCGAGTATTGAGCATCGAGCATCGGGGTTCACTCTCACCGAGGTTGTTGTTGCCTCAACTATTCTGATTATCGCAATAGTTCCGATTCTAAAAGCCCTGACCAGTGCGCATGTGAGCACCACAATTATTGAACGCCGAACCCACAGTCTAATCCTTGCCCAGGCCAAACTCGACGAGATAAAGGCACGCTCAGTCTATCACTACAACGACTCTTTTGCCCAAACCAACTCCCCACTCGACGGCTCATATCTGTGCAATATAGACGATAGTTCTGTTAGTACCAACCTCAGGCAAATAACGGTTTCGGTCGGCTACGACCTCAACGGCAACAGCGCACTCGATGCCGACGAAATTGAAATCACCCTGGCCACACTCGTTGCAAGAAGATGGTAATCCCCTGTTAGAAATAAGACACTGGAAATCCCCCTTGTTTTTGGCGAGGATTTCACTTTATTTCGTCCAGGATTTTGTTTGTATTCGGCAAGGATTTCTGACAAACTTATAGGACTTTTTCTCCGGCCTAATCATTTTTTTTTGTGGTAAGCAGTAATTCCCGATAAAGACAACCCAACACTGGCAAATAGTCCGATTAATCGAACTTGTTGTATTTTCTTTTTTTATTGTTTGATAATTCAAAACTAAGCAAAACAAACCTTTATTTTATGCCGAAAATAATATCAGGAGCGGCAGTACCTTTACGCTAAAAGAAAAGCAAAAATTATTAATCCAGTAGGAAGCAGGGTAATCTATTATCGGTCGTTAACTGTTATGCGGTACCGAAACAATAAAACTCGGCTCACCAGGGCCCTGACCCTGGTGGAGATGGTTATAGCTATGACTATAATGGCCATCATCTTTGCAGCCATATTGCCGCAGTTTAGAGCCATTCAAAACAGTTGGTCTTCAAAACAGGCCGCCGCTGAAACACTCCAGAACAGCAGAGTCCTGATGGACCACTTAAACTATAACCTCTCAAAGGCCGTGAGGATAACCGCCGTAAGCGGCCCGGCCCAAACCAACGGCTATATCGAATTTGAAGACAACGATGAGAATATTTTTAGATACGACATTGCCGCCAACAATTACGTCGAGTTTGGTGATGTCGAAGCCCTTTACGACCTGGCCGGCCCGGTCAGCCAGTTGCTGTTTACCTGCTACGATGGCAATGACTTCGATACAGCGATAACAGACGTTAACGACATCCGATTTATAAAAGTGCAAACAATCCTGACAAATCCGGCAGCAATAGGTCAGGACAAAACCTTCACCACTTATGCATATCTCCGCGTCAACTCATCTGGCGGGGACGAAAGCCTTGTCGGGTGGTGGAAGCTGGATGAGACCCTTAGTGTTACTGCCAGTGACTCAAGCGGCAATGGAAACGATGGTACGCTGGTTCTTATGAATCCGGCTCAAGACTGGGTAACGGGCAAAATCGGAGGTGGCCTTGATTTTGACGGCTATAATGATTACGTGAACTGCCAGAATGATGAAAGTCTGGATATTACAGGTGATATTACGATTGCAGCGTGGATATTCGCGAGAAGTGCAGACCTGGATATAATTACTAAAGGTTCCTATAATATAGCATATTCTGTTTGGTTATCTCCTACGCTTAATATAAGATTTGCGCTCAACGATGACCGTTTAACGACCAATTTAACACTTTCTCTGGACACTTGGTATCATATTGCGGCTACAAGAGAGGGGGATGCAAGAAAGATATATATTAATGGACAAGAAGACGCCTCAGACACCTACGGTACGGCCATAGGAACGACCACTTCTCCTTTGACAATAAGTACTTCCAGTTATCCTGTAGATGGGGTGCTCGATGACGTCCGAATTTACAATCGCGCCTTGAGTCCTGATGAGGTCGCTGATCTGGCCGGTGGGGCCTTCCAGCAGGATGAGGGGTCCGACGGGGTCGTTTCTATCGAAGCTGAGCACTACACTATTAACGCCCCTCAAGGAGGCCATCAGTGGAACCTTGTTATTTCACCCATTGGTTATTCTGACGAAGGTGCTATGGAAGCCACACCGGACAGCGGCACCAATCAAGACACGGCATATGCAGCCAACAGTCCACGCCTGGACTTCCTGGTCAACTTTGTGAAGACCGGCACGCACTACGTCTGGGTACGCGGCTACGGTAAAGACGGCTCGGGGGACTCATGCCACGCTGGACTGGACGGCCAGGAAATCTCGACATGCGACCGTATGCAAAACTTTAGTCCGATCTATACGTGGCATAAGGAAACAAGGGACGGCCCGGATGCAACCTTTAATGTCAGCACTGCAGGTATACACGTTTTCAATATATGGATGCGTGAAGATGGATTTGTAATCGACAAGATTGTCCTGACGAGTAATATAAGTTACTCGCCCTTTGGTTCTGGCCCCGCCGAGAGCGAGCAGAGCGAGCCCGGTGGAGGCGGAGGGATAAAACCGTAAAACTATGAAAACGAAACTAAAAAATAATGGTTCGGTACTTTTGATAACAATCTTCGCAACAGCGCTGCTGTCTGCGATTACTATCGGCATACTGCAAATGAATACCGAGGAAATACAGCTTATGCGCAA
The DNA here is from genome assembly GCA_013202635.1 of Planctomycetota bacterium. Lineage (GTDB taxonomy): Bacteria > Planctomycetota > Phycisphaerae > Sedimentisphaerales > Anaerobacaceae > NIOZ-UU13. The sequence goes on along the minus strand of JABMRO010000396.1, from coordinate 4,152 downwards.
TCAAATCCGGGCTGCCGAGGCCCTGACTACTGCAGAAGCGGGCCTTAACGATGCCTTCGCAGAGATACGAGCTGATTCAGGTTGGACAACCGGCTTTACGGACAAGGCCTTTAATAATGACGCATATACAGTTACTGTCACAGGCAAACTGCCTAATCTGACAATCGAATCGACAGGCACTTCATCGCAGGGCTTTGTCACAAGAGTTGAAGCTGAGATAACAGTTGGAAGCATCAGTCCTTACCTGATAAGTATTACGAAATTAAAGGTCAACGAATGAAACTTGGCGCCAAAATCAGTAAATTCGTTCCTAACAGGCAAACTGTTTTAGGAATAGATATTTCGGACAGCCGGATAAATCTGGCACTGCTTAGGCAGAACTCCAAGAGCATTGAGCTACTCAAGGCCGCCAGCGCCCCTGTTCCCGATGGAGCAATAAAAGACGGCAACATCGAAGATGCTGCAAAACTTGCCAGGGCCATAAAGGAACTGAAAACTCGCAATAGAATAAGGTCGAGGCGAGCTGCGGTATCGTTATTTGCAAGACCTGTGGTTATGCAAATCTTAGACACGCCCAAAGGAGCTCCGATAAATATCGGGCAGTTTGTTCGAAATGAGCTGAAAAGCTACGTTCTGTTATCCGGCAGAGAATTTGCTTTCGACTTCTGTGGAATCGGCTCGGGCCAGGGTATGGGAAACCATCTCCTCGCGGCTGCCACCGAGGACCAAAACGTGGCCAAGCTTGCCCATACATCCGAACTGGCGGGTCTGAATGTTGAGCTAATCGAGCCTCTGCTGTTATCCTGCACCAGAGCACTTTATGCTAAAAAGATAGCAGAGAAATTTGATTGCGATGTGCTTATCGCTATATTGCGCGACGGTGTTCTAACGCTGTGCGTATTCAGAAAACAAACCCTGGATTTCGTCAAAGTCGAGGATATCCCTGAAGAGAAAGCCCAGCCGGATGAGCTTTGTCGATTGCTCGCTGAGAAGATAAATGAAATTATCCGATTTTATAATGTCGAGGTTGTGGACAGTTCCGGAAAGTGGGAAGTTACAGTAGTTACAGACCGCATGGAATTACCCCGGGGCTGTGAGGAATCTTTGAAGACTAAAATTACAAAAGCCGACGTGCAGGTTAGAACCGGTGAAGACGTATGCCAGGACACGGCGGTTGTACAAAACGATAGCCCTGAAAAAGCTTCGGTGGTTGCGATTGGTCTGGCCATCGGGCTTTTGAAGAAAAACGACAATGGTCTAAAAATAAATCTTGTTCCTCCGGAATCGGCTGAGGTTAGAGCCGTCAAAAAACAACTGCGCATAGCCGCCGGTATTATTGCAGCGGTCCTGCTGCTTATGATATTGGGCTCAAAAGGGTTGAGCCTGATGGCTGATAAAATGAATCGAGGCATCGCCCATAGAAAACAGACAGAGTTATCACAGGACACATATACTCTACTTGGAGAACAGGAGCTTTTAGACAAACAAATCAAGCAATTATCCGACAGGCCGGCGCAGTTAAGCTCCATTCTTGGCTCCCGCCATACGGTGGATTGGGCAAACATCCTGGAGGATATCAGAAAAAGAACGCCCAAAACCGTGCGTATAATCAACCTGCGCAGCAGCGACAATGCCGGGATGCATCTGGAAGGTCTGGCGTTATCATACGAGTCGATTCGTTTGTTTGTGAAGATGCTGAACGACTCGAACTATATAAGCTCGGCTTCTCTATCCGAGACAGTAAAAGAAGACAAGGCAGGCAGCTTAATTATGTACACAATTAATTGTGTGCTAAAGCAGGAAAAGGAGAACGGCTGATGCCAGTCAAACATCTTGCCAAATTGAACCGTTCGACAAGAAGCGCTGCTCTGGCGGCATTGGCCGCGATTGTATCATTCGCAATGTACAACTGGATAGTAGCTCCACATGCCGCTTATCTGTCAGCGGCGCAGGGCTATGAGTCTGCTATGAGCAACATCGTAATGAAAAACAAAATTATCAGCACCAGGGTGAAAGTCAGGAGAAAGAATCTGCAGAAATTACGCGAACAGTCTGCTCTCCTTCAGAGCACATTGTTTACACCTGAGAAGGCCGGAGAGTTTTTCAGTGATTTACAAGCCATTACCGAAGAGACCGGCTGTATTGTTCATTCAGTCAACCTGATTGGCAATAAACCAAATCCTAAATACAGGCAATCGGAAGATACTTCGGGTGTAGTTGCTAAGAGCGCGGTACTAAGCGTTGTAGGGGCATATAAGGACATAGCCAGTTTAATGAAAAGGCTACAAGCACGTACCCAAAAAGTCTGGATAGACTCGGTAAAGGTACAAACTCTCGAGTACGGTTCGGACCGGCCCAAGTGTGACATAACTATTACAATCTGTGAGATACAGGATAAGGAGGATACCCTATGAATAAACCGAAATATGCAAAAATGATTTTTTTCTGTGCCATTTTAACCATTGGCGTATGGTATGGTCCGGCACAATCCCAGCCGACTTTAAGTGCGCAGAAAATAACACAAGAAGTTGGGCGTGAAAATCCTTTTGCAAAAATTTCCAGATCCGCACAATCCATTTCGCCGACAGCTTTTCAGTCTTCACAACCCGCTGAAGAGACGCCGAAGTTGTTTATAGAAACCATAAAGCTAAAGTTCCTTAATGCCGCAGCTCTTAGTTCCGCTCTCAAGAGCTTTTCTTCCCGGTACGGCAGTGTTGCCGCCGACCCGAAAAATAATTCTCTGATCATTTGCGACACCAAAGAGATTCTGGCAAGAATTATAGCGGAGGTGTACAAAATAGACATAATTACACAGCAAATTATGTTTGTTGAAACCAAAACCTTAAAGTTCCTCAAAGCCGACAATCTAAAAACAACCCTCTCAGGTATGTTATCCCAGTACGGCAGCATCGCAGTCGATGACAGCACGAACTCCTTGATTATCTGCGATACAAAGGATCATCTCGAAAAAATAGCCTCTGAGATTAAAAAAGCCGACAAAACACCAGAGCAGATTATGGTGGAGGTGGTTATCGTCGATGTACAACTGGGCGATGACACCGAAATCGGTATCAACTGGGACATCCTCTCAGACAAGACCTATGATATTGGATACAGACAAAACTTCACCACGCGCCTTGGTACGGCCATTGAGAATGAGGCCAATATCGGAAATGCCACGGCTTTTAATACCACCGGCATCGGCGGTGACTTTAGCGTTATAAGCGGTAACATTCGCAACGTTGTGGCAATGCTCCAAAAGAAAAAGGACGTCGAGATTCTTGCAAGTCCGAGGGTTATGGTATTAAGCGGCAAAACTGCATCCATCAAAGCGGTCGAAGAGGTACCATACGAAGAGATAGTAAATACATCCGAAGGCGGCAGTATGTCTTCAACCAAGTTCAAGGAAGTCGGCGTTACCTTAGATGTTACCGCAACTTTGACTGAAGGCAACCACATCTACCTTATCCTTGATGCCATGCAAAACGTCACAACAGGAGAGAGTGTTAATCAAGTCCCTGTTGTGGATACGAGAAACATAAGAACGGAGCTATTGCTGAACGACAGCCAGGTCGTCGTAATGGGTGGATTGAGGCGAAAGGAAACAACTAAACAGATCCACCAGGTGCCGATTCTCGGCGATATACCGCTGATCGGTTTATTGTTCAAATATACTAATACGGTGGTTAAAAACAGCGAACTGATAGTGTTCATCTCGCCCCATGTTTACAAGAAAGATGAGCCGATTCCCGAGGACGCGATGGCAAAGTTCAAGGAAATCAGGGACAAGCCAATGCCTTTGTCAGAAAAGGACAGAAACGCTAAGAAAAATAAAGGTACTACAAAATAGGAAAGACCAGGATGTTACTGACGAGTTGTTATCGACTCCGGCCTCATTAGAGAAAATTCTGGGCCCTAAAATCCAAGAAGCTCTGCATGGTTTTTAAGAAAATTTGGTTATATCACTTCAAAAAAACAAAGAATTTACAGAAAATTTAGATTTTTCAATCAACATTTCCTGATTCACATTCGCCTTCAATATAAAGGAATGGGTGTCCTCTCGGCCTTTAATTCCTTAAAAAATACTGGAATTTTCTTGCTCAAATTGATATATTATAGGACGTTAGGCTCAGCAGCGTAACTGAGCGGGTA